>JAYYJC010000256.1:0-6388 GCA_036146655.1 Myxococcota bacterium
TATCTGAGCGAGATCAGTCGCCAAAGCAAAATCAAACACGGCCAGAGGCATGGCAAACCATTGCCGCAAACCAAAACACAATTCCAGGTGTGCAAGAATGGAAAAACAAAGAGCCCATATCACCACATAAATCAGGTGGCCAAAGGATTGGCTCTTACAACATCTTGGGTGAAATTGGGCAAGGAGGCATGGGCGTGGTTTACCGAGCTCGGCACATCGAAGAAGCTTGGGCCAAACGCCAAGGTGGAGATGTGGCCATCAAAATGATGCACGCTCGTTTTGCCCGTGACCCCTCCTTCCGTGAACGGTTTATACGAGAAGCCTCTGTGGGCCGAAATATTGAACATCCAAGTGCAAATAAAGTTCATGAAGTTGTCATTGATGGTGACATGATTGGCATTGTGATGGATCTCATCGAGGGGTATTCTTTACAAGGCAACATTCCGAGTAGCGGTATGAATCTTGAGAAAGCGTTGTCCATACTGAAGCCTGTTGCATCAGCATTGGACCATCTCCACTCCAAGGGAATCATCCATCGTGACCTCAAACCTGAAAATATACGCATCCGGCACGACGGGACACCAGTGATACTGGATTTTGGTATCGCAAAGCAAGAGAATGACCAAAGTGGAATGACCCAAACAGGCGTTTTGATGGGAACCGTGTCTTATATGGCGCCCGAACAGATAGATGCAAAGAATGTGTCTGCTTCAGCAGACCGATACGCACTTGGAGTTATTGCCTACGAACTCCTCAGTGGCCAAAAACCTTGGAGCAGTGATCTTGCTGATGGTAGAATATTTGCAATGAAGTTGGCTGGAAATCTCATTCATTTGTCCAAAAGGACGACGGAAGTTCCAAAGTACATCTCAGCTGCAGTCATGAGAATGCTCTCCTTAGACCCCAAAGCCCGTTTCAATTCGTCGTCGGCCTTTATCGAAGCACTCGAAGGAATTGGAGATAATACTAAAATATCGGCCGCTGATCGTTTGGCTGACCTCAGTCATGAAGAGCGAGAGAAAGAATTTAATAAAGCCCGCAAACAATATACAGAGTTGATGGCTCAGCTCACTCAGATTGAAGTACACATCGCAGGTCAAAGACAACTCATTTCAACGGCAATGCGTGAGCGTGATGAGAGTCTCCTGAAAGCAGAGCAGCAGTTTTCAGGAGAGAAAAAGAGACTTGCAAGTTCTCGGAGTGATCAGGCCAATATTCAAGACGATAGAGTCGCAGAAATAACAGCTCAAATCGAAGGCAAAAAGCTCGCACTTGTCGAACGGTTAAACCGTCTCAAAACTGCGACTGAAGTGTCCAGTAGTCGAGCCAGGCACATCAAACAGGAAATAAATACTCAAAAAGGCTCGCTATTTTCATTTATGGGTAAACGCAAGCTTGCAGTTCTTGAAGCCAAGTATGAAGAAGAAAAGAAGAAGCTCAATATGGCTCGCCAAAAATTAAGAGAGGCAGAAGAGTCCCATGAAGATTCACTCTATAATCTCGACGAAGAACTACGCACCACCGTTCAAACCTATCATCGAAAGAATACCCATGATAACGAACAGCTTCGATTTAAAACCTCTCAAGGCGTTTCAAACGCCCGAAAAGTATATGTTGAGTTTAAAGAAAGGGTGAGGGCCCAATTCGCATCAAAGCAACATGCTGCTGAAGCCATGATTATTGGTTTTGAGAGCGAACTGAAGAGTGTAAAGAAAGAGATCGCAGAACTCAAAAATGAGTACCCTCCAGAAGTCTGGATTATGACAACAGTCCATAAAGTTGGTGCTGAAAGACTTGAGATGGCTCAAATACCTGCGGGTGAATATATCATGGGCGCCAACAAGGGAGATCCATCAGCGTTAATCGATGAAAGTCCAAGACATGAGGTTGAACTTACCCATGCATTTTGGATGAGTACAACTCCCGTAAGTCAGTCATTGTTTCAGTCTGTAACTGGAAAGAATCCTTCAGAAGTGAAAGGTACTGGGAGACCTGTTGAGAAGGTTTCATGGAATGCTGCCATAGAATTCTGTAACAAATTGTCTGAACAACTTGGGTTCGAAAAGGCGTATCGATACGATAAGAAGACAAAGAAAATGTTGTACAATCCGCTTACCGAAGGATTCCGACTTCCAACAGAAGCCGAGTGGGAATATGCTGCTCGTGCTGGTGACATGACCCTCTACGCTGGCTCTGACCAACCTGGTGAAGTGGCTTGGTATGCAGACAATTCTGGTTCTGGTGTTCAAGAACTTGCAATGAAACGGCGAAACAAGTTTGCATTGTATGACATGAGTGGCAATGTTTGGGAATGGTGTTGGGATTACTACGGCGATTACACTGCTGCTTCAGTCAAGGATCCAGTGGGTCCTGACATTGGAAGAAGGAGAGTTCGAAGAGGTGGTTCAAACCGAAACCGGCTTCAACACATCCGAGTCAGCAATCGGGCCGCATCAAACCCCGACACCATTCAAGCTGGAATTGGATTCAGAGTAGTCCGGACAATGCTTTAAAAAAAATGCTTTAAGCAGAATGCTTAAAACGGATGGATGCATATAGGTGCCACTGATTATGTATCAGAGTGGCATCTAATAGAAGTGTATGATTTTGAGTCTCCTTCGGATACCTGGTGTTTTATTTTTTGATTCTCTTATGAATTTCTTGTGCTGCTCTCAATGGATTCTTAGCAGATAAAATTGTTCCAATGCAACCGACGCCAGCTGCCCCTGCATCTGCGACAAGATGTGCATTTTCAAGTGTGATTCCACCTACTGCAACAATCGGGCGTCTGCTTAGTTCGATCACTTCCTTGAGTTTGGACAGTCCAAGTGGCATTCCAGGCTTGTGTGTTGGATGAAAGATCGGTGCAAGTTGAAACCAATGTGGTAGGAGATTGTATTTCAAAAGGTCTTCAGGACCATGAATGGATCGTGAAAATGAGACTGAACTCGGTTTCTTCTGATTTCGAGGGAGGTGCACATGAACTGGAAGACCAGGTAGAGGCTGGACAAGATTCCAATGACAGGTTGGATAATGATGGTACCTTTCAAACAAAGGCAGTAAAATAGCGGGATCTATTGCACCCTTACTTCGGAGCTGAACTCCCAACCATTGGTGTCTTTTCGAGGCACTTAACAAGCTATGTGCCATGTCCAGCCATGCATTGACACTCTTCAAGTATCCGAGATCAACAATGGCAATTACTTTGGGGGGGTCCATGCACGCCCTATGAGTGGAGAAGCAGATTCAGCAACATCTTTTTTGGGAACCCTTCCAGCGCAAAATGCCAATCTACCGGCCATCGCTGCATGCTTTACTGATTTTGCCATTCGAACCGGATATTGTGCCTTGGCTACCGCTGTGTTGAGGAGCACCGCATCACAGCCAAGTTCAAATGCCAATGATATGTCAGATGCGGTACCCAGTCCAGCGTCTACAATGACCGGTACTGATGCACGGGCAACAATTAAAGAGAGGTTGTGCGGGTTTCGTATTCCAAGACCTGTACCAATTGGCGCTGCGAGTGGCATGACTGCCTCACAACCGATGTCCTCCAACCGTCTTGCCAGTACAGGGTCATCATTCGTGTAAGGGAGTACATTGAAACCATTTTTTACCAAAGTTTCAGCCGCTTTCAGAAGCTCAGTGGGTTCTGGGAGAAGGGTTTCTTCATCTGCAATGACTTCGAGTTTTATCCAATTGGTTTCGAGTGCCTCTCGAGCAAGTTCAGCAGTGAGTACAGCTTCCTTGGCTGAAAAGCATCCTGCTGTATTGGGTAGTATTTGAATGCCTTCTTTTTTGAGAAGTGTGTATAAATCTTCGCCACCTTTTGGGTTGGACGGAACTCGTCGAAGTGATACAGTGACCATTTCTGTTCCACTTGCTCGTATGGAATCCAGCATTATCTGTCGATTGGGGTAGGCGGCAGATCCAAGCAAAACACGAGATTTGAGCACCAATGATCCAAGATACAATGGATCATCATTAAGAGGATCATTTTGTAACATACTATCCTCCAGCAACCGCATGAAGCACTTCAAGCTCATCGTTTTTTTGAAGTGTGGTTTCAGCCCAACCAGAGCGCCTGGCCAAGCTTCCATTTAGAGCCACAGCCACACCGTTCAGATTTGTGCCAAAGTGCGTTCTCAAAAACGCCAACAGGGTTGTGCCAACTTGAGTCTGAATGGTGGAGCCGTTGAGTAGAACTTGTATCATGACCAAAATCTCAGGGGTGAAAACGGACTTTCCATAGCCGGTTCATGAAGAAATTGCACACAAAGTTCAGCCGCTAGAGGAGCAAGCATCACTCCGTGCCTAAAGTGTCCGGTATTTAAAAATAATCCTTCTATTGGGCTTGGGCCAATGGCCGGTTGGTGGTCTCTGAGCGCTGGCCTAAATCCAAATCCGTGTTCAATCACATCCAGTTCGTAAACACCACGAAATAACTGCCAACTGTGGTATAATAAGTCCAGTTGCGCTCCTGCTGATGGCTGACTTTTAAAGCCTTCCTCTTCCATTGATGCGCCAATGTATACTTGACCATCTCTTCTTGGGACCATGTATATGTCGGGACTTCTCATGGTATGAAAGACCAGTTCACTGCCTTGGACAATGACATACTGACCTTTAACGGGTCTGAGCGGAAGTGGATTGAGTAAGTCAGCCGCACAGTTTTTCCATGAGCCATCACACAGTACCACTTGAGAGGTTTTGTGTATCAGTTGTTGATTATTCACTTTGATCAGAACATTTTCGACTTTTTGGCCTTTGGTTACGATGTGAATATTTTGTGCTTCTGTAATGGTGACATTTATTTCCTTTTCCAAGGCCCTAAACAAGGCGGATTGAAGTTGCCTTGGATTGACAGAGTGGTCGTTCTTAGCCCATATGCCACCCACCTGACGGCTGGCAATATTCGGTTCGTGGTCAAAGAGTTCCTTTCTGGAAAGCCATTGCGTCTTTAGGCCAAAACGGTGATGAAATTGGGCGAGCCGATGTAAATCTGCCATGTGGTCTCGGCTTAGGGCCGCAAGGATTGTTCCGGAGGTTCTGTATTCACAAGAAATGCCACTTGCCTGTTCAATGCCATTGATCCAATCGGGGTAGGCAGCACAACTTTTAAGGGCAAGTTCTATAAGCGGGGGCTCTGCTGTATCTGCTTCTGCGAAAGGAGACAGCATTCCAGCGGCTGCATTTGTACCCGCTCCTTTGCGAGCCATCCAAAAGATATCAACTGTATGGCCGTTTCTAACGGAGGCCCATGCTGTGGATAAAGCGGCGAGACCGCCACCGATGATGGTAATGGGAGTCATTATGCGTTGGTATTTTCGAGTAAGGTGACACCACATAGGGCTTCATCAAGTCCCACAAGACCGCCACCATTGTGTGCAGCTGCAAATCGTATGGGTCTTGAGGTTTGATGTGTTCCCGCAGTGCCTTTCATTTGTGCACACAATTCATAAAGCATTCCTAGACCGGTTGCACCCAGTGGATGGCCTTTTGAAATGAGTCCACCAGAAAGGTTAACTGGACAGTCTCCATCCTCATCAAACCGTCCATTTCTGATCTCAGATTGAATGGTTTCCTTAGTGCTGATGCCCAATGAAACCAAGTGTTTGATTTCACAAAATGAGGTTGAGTCGTGAAGTTCAACCATCTGTATGTCAGATGGTTTAAGTTGAGCTTGATGAAATGCTTTTTGTGCGGCATGATGGACCAAATCTGGCTCAGACAATTTTCTAAATTGTCCACCTTGAAGCACACAAGATCGAATCTGAATGGCCGATCTTTTTGTCTTTGGGGGCAGGGATTTAAATAATGAATCACTGCAAATGGCAATTGCACATGCGCCATCGCTTAGTGGTGCGCACATCGAACGGGTAAGGGGAGGCACAATTGCTCTGTCTGAGAGGACTTCCTCAGGAGTCATATCAAAGCGATACTGAGCAAGTTCATTGTTTGTACCATTGCAATGATTCTTGGCGGCGACTGTTGCGATGTCTTTGTTGTCAATCCATCCTTCGTTGAGTGCATGCATCGCTTGAAGTGCATGGACATCCAAGAAGATGAGGCGTCTTGGATCAGGCTGGAATTCAAGACCCTCGGTGCGAGCGCACTCTGGGTAATGTTCAAGCCAAGATTGTGGTGTAATTTGATCAATTCCACCCGCAAAGAGCGGAAATGATTTCAACATCTTAGGATCGTCTGGAAAGGTGAGTTTCTCAATCCCAAAAGCCAAGCTAAGGTCGCTCATGCCAGATAAAATGTGGCTCAACGCCGTATGGAATGCAAGAATACCGGTTGCACAACCCGCTTCCACATTTACGATTGGTGTGCCTTTATTGAGAATGCCCTTATTTTGCAATGGGGTCATCAAAACCTGGCCTCT
>JAYYJC010000257.1:0-7515 GCA_036146655.1 Myxococcota bacterium
TGTTATCCCAAAACGAAATCTCAGACTGGCTTTTGGAAGGTAATGGAAGTGGACTTTTAATGATTGATAGCACAGACCCTGTTGAGCCACTTGTAGAGGTCCCATTAAACTCGGAAATCAACCAAGCACCTGACATCTTAATCACCTCACCGTACGATGGCTTTGTTATTCCTGTCACTGGTACGACCATAACAGCTCAAATCACCGATGACTTTGACAATGTTGACGGCATTCCTTTGGTGTGGACATCAAATATTGATGGATATTTGGGAACCTCATTTTCGACCCCCTCTGGACAAGCTACTCTGCCCTGGCACAGTGGCCATACAGAAGGTCCACATACAATAACAGTCACCGCAAAAGACAGTTGTGAAATGGAATCTCAAGACACCCTTCAAGTGTGTCAGCAATATGGCTATGAGGTCGAAAGTCTAGATATTTCGACATGGCATTTTGAAGGTGTGGCAAGTTGGGATACAACCAACAACTGGCTTGAGCTAACACCCGTTGTCGAAAATGCCGTTGGAAGTGCATTTTCAACGGCCATCCCCGTGAGCGGGGACAATGTTGAAATCGATTTTTCATTTTACATTGGAGATGGGACCGGTGCAGACGGTATCTCTCTGACAGCGATCGATATGACACGGATGTCGACTTTTCTCGGAGGCACTGGCTGCGGGATTGGATATGGCGGTGATGCCAGCTGCACAGCTGGTCCTGCTTTACCAGGCTGGTCAATTGAGGTGGATACTTACTTCAACTCAGGACAAGACCCCACAGCAGAAGATCATGTCATGTTTACATTTGATGGCGATGTCGATGACCCCGCAATCTGGGCCCCTTTGCCCGAAATGGAAGACAATGGATGGCATACCATGCGAGTGGTTGTCAATGCGCCGAGAGTCACAGTCAGCATTGATGGCATTGATTACATCAATGCGGAACTCAATGGCCATTTTGCATTTCCGTCGTATGTGGGATTTACGGCGGGCACTGGCGGTGCCACCAACCGTCATCTCATCGACTCTCTGACAGTGACTGAAACGGTCTGTCCAGTGGCCGAATGAGCACTATTCAACAATGTGATGTCGAGTCCAATGTTGATTATCGGCTCTCTCAGATTGAATCCGATGCCAAGTCAAACTCGCCACATTGGCAGGTACCTGACGATTTTTTGCCCACTGAATTTGTTTCTGATGGCGATTGATGTCAAAAATTTCTGGCTTTTGGACCAATATACATGGGTATGCCCTATTGTTCAGTTGCTCTAAAGTCATACAAGCCACGCCTGTGGTACCCGAGCCTGCAAAGAAGTCAAGGACTGTTCCACCGTTGGGGATGGCCAATTCAAGCAGATGCTGAAGCAACGCAACTGGTTTGGGATAATCAAACAAATGCTCTCCATCAAAATTGGCTGCACATTCTCGGGTTGCAGAACGAGAGGTCCCGACATCATCCAAAATATTCAACGGAATGACATCGGCAGCGTGCTGAAAAATTTTTAACCGGGGAACTCGACTATAACTTGGAGGTGTGCCAAAATAGATGTTGCCTGCACTGAGATGCGCATTCATTTCAACTTCATTACAGAGCCATTGGCGGGTCCAACGAACCCCCGATGGCGATGTCAAAGTAAAATAATTGGGGTGCTTTGGATTGGAACGCTGCTCACTAAAAGAAACGCTTCCAGAGAACCATGGACCTCGAGGATCATGATCGGGATTAACGGTTTTCCCATAAGTCTTCGTAATGCGCTGCCGCCAAGAGGGTAACTTCGACTTGTCTTTTGCAACGGCCAGTATGTATTGATGCTGAGTACGGCTGAATTTGTCTTTCTTGCCCTTACCGTGTCGCCATAAAAAAGTTTGGATGTACTGTTGTGGTCCAAAGATCTCGTCTAAGATAAGTTTTAGTGGCGCTTGTGCCACATCATCAATCGATACAAACAAAACACCCGTAGGCGACAAAAGCTCTCTTGCTACTTTCAATCGAGGGTACATCATGTTTAGCCATTGACTGTGAATCGCAGATAATTGCCCTGAGTGACTACTGTCATGACCGCACGGTTTACGAAAATCATCATCGTAGACAAATCGCTGACCTGTATTGTAGGGGGGATCGATGTAAATCAAATCCACACTGTTGTTCAATGTCGAACGCAGTGCACAAAGTGCCTTATAATTGTCTCCCTCAATGAAGTGATTACCACATAAAGAAAGCAAATCAGGTTGCAACTGAGAAGACGGTTCTTTGGTAAGGCCATTCAACATCTCAGCTTTGCCATCCCAGATCAGTTCAAACATGGTTCACATCCAAATCTCTGAGATGAAATCCACCTGCAATGTCTATCAGCATCAACTGAAGGCCTCCATCCAGTAAGTTTGGAAGCAAAATATCTTCTGGACGGCCCACACCTTGAGCCAAGCATTTGCCTGTCGTAGAAGCCCGAATCATCCAGCCGTGTATCCAATCAACAGAATCATTCATGAGACATTGGCCGTGCAGATCATAAAGCAAGTGTGATTTAATTTGGAAAGAATCTGGTGAGAGACCAAGCATTGAATGAGCTTTGAATGCAGAAACATTTAAAATCATGCCTGTCGAGTCCCTTCTCAATCGGACATTGACTTGAACAGCTTTTTTCGGGTGCAGTATTCCATTAAAGGGTGGGGTTTTAATCTCAAAAATTCGAAATGCGCTCTTACTTAAACGAAAAAGAGTGGTAGAAATGGATGCTGGACTGCGATCAACACCTAACCAACGGCGGTTCAGTCGGTCAGCCACTGCTAGCGTGGTACCTGACCCACAGAAAAAATCTGCAACACAATCTCCTTCTTGACTGAGGGCACAGATAATGCGTTCCAAAAGTGCAGCGGGCTTTTGGGTCGGGTAGCCCAGCCTTTCTTTGGCCATGGGATTTATGATTGGAATGTCCCACACATCGTCTACAGGCGTTCCTTTGGGATTTGGTTGATAGCGTTTTCCAGACTTGGCCACAATTCCGTTTCGTGCATAGCCACTGGTGGTTTTGTAGGGAACCCTTATTGCATCGATATTAAATGTGTAGGAGTCACTTTTGCTGTACCACAATAGACTGTCATGCTTCCTTGAAAAGTACTTTTTGGCTCGCCCACCACCAGTGTAATGCCAAACAATTTCATTGCGAAAACACTTTGGACCAAGAAAACGGTCAAGCATCAAACGAATGGGTACAACTGTACGATAGTCACAATGCACCACAATGCTGCCAGTATCATCTAGCAATTCCACCATCGCCTTTAGTCGAGGCGCCAGCATATGAATGAAACTGTGCGACCCCTCACCCCAAGTATCAGAATAAGCGACATGCGGAATGGGAAGCCCATTTGGAAGTCGAATGGGTATGTGAAAGTCAGTGCCGACATCAAAAGGTGGATCGATGTATATCAATTTAATAGGCTGTGGATAATTGGACTTTACCCATTTTATGGCTGCCAAATTATCACCGGCCAAAAGAACGCCATTTTCGCCACTCCCAAGACAAAGCAACTCTTGAACTTTTGAATTTTTCTGCTCAGGAGATGAAGTGGCTCCACCAAAGAAATCTGCAAACTTTGCTGGTAAAGGAAGTCCCCACTCGATACACCGTGCGATCTCTTCGATTTCTTGTGCTGTCAATGTCGTGCTGTTCATGCTCAGTTTTGGCATCGCCAATGGAAATGATAAGGCGTGTGACTTTTTTCAAATCACATCTTTGGTATGACAATTAAAGATTAACAGTCATCAGTGCAAGACAATTGATGTGATTACTCTAAAGCAAAAGGACAAACGGAACGCAAATTGAAAGTTCACAGAAACCACTTATCAAATTGTTGTTATTCCATCTCAAGAACGGTAATTTTAAACTGTTCTGGCTTTTGTTTCGCCTCCAAAAACCGTTGATAAAGCCGCGATTGGTTTGGTACAATTTCTGGGAAGCGGCCATAAGTCACAATAAAATCATCACTTCTGATGAGATTGCCTACTCCATCAAAAGCGTCCATTTTAAGTTTGAGCTTTCGAATGGGATAACGGCCTTCATAATTAATGCGAAGTGCACTTCTGTAGTACCACGAGTCCAACAACTTAGAATACTGTGGTGGGTGTTGCTCAAGATGAATGGTCAACTCTGGGCGGACAACAAGCCCCTCATCCCAATCCAAAGCCATGGCTTTGATGGGGATTTGAACGGAGTCAACAAGAGCAGTAGACTTAACAGTAATCAAAACATGATCAGGCTTTCGGGACAAGAGTTCAGGTGTGTCTATATAAAAAAACTGTTCAAATCCTGTTTCAATATTGGGTTGAAGTGGAGCTTCAGATTCGAGGAAAAGACTTTTATTTCTTTTGAGTATGACATCCCCTTTGCCATCCATCAAAGCCAGTTCAAAATCAAATGTCTTAACAGCAGCTGTGGAATTATTATTTAGAACAGCTTTGACCAACACAGAATACGAACTTTGAAGGCGGTTAATGTCGGTACCTCTATTTTGAATACTCAATCCAGTTTCAAGCATACCTGAAACTTTGATTTCAAATTGGTCGTCTGGTGCGGATGAGGCAACATTAACCTCCGCAGGTAGATTGATGCTTTCTACATCTTCTGACTGAATGGATTCATGGCTTTCTTCCTGCGGTGCAGGCTCATCAAAAATATAGAAGGCTACGACCGCAGCGAAAGACAACAGCATCATGCCAAATAAAATCAAACTTACACTAAATATCAATCCGTAGCGCATCAAAAGGGTTGAATCTTTAGAGTTGAGATCCGGATTATTGAACACAGAGTGTTCCGGATTTAATTGAAGGAGTTCTGATTTCAGTTTTGGCACCTGTGCTGTATGGCGAAGTTTTCCGCGTTGATGAAGCTGTAACAAAAGGACGATTGGCTTTTCTGCAAACGGCAATAACTGATGTGCTCGACTGGCTTTGACTTCGCATTCTTCATATTGCGCACGGTCAAAATAATGTTCTGCCATTTCAAGATCTGCGGCTCCTTCTTCCTTCATCGCAGCTTGCTCTGCTTCATTAAGTCCCATCGAAGAGAGTACTGTAGCAAACAGAGCTTCCTTTTCTTCTAAACTCGCACTTTGTTCGGCACGTTCTCGGATTTCATCAGCACGATCTAAAAAATCAACAATTTTTTTTTGGAAAGACTTGTCATCCATGGGTGTGCTCGCAGTCAATCATTTACCTATCCAACTTTGATAGAACATAGTCACTATATGACATTTTGTGAGGTGCGAGCAATTCAACTTGCTTTGCATCAAAGCGATTTCAATGATTTGAGACCGAAGGGCAACTGCACATTGCATTCATTCACAGATGCGCAAAAAAATACGAGATTTTCATTACACATGAAACAATACATAATCGTGTGGATTTGAAACAAAAATGCCTATACGGCCAATCATCTAATTGGATAAATGTTTAAATCGCTGTTTTAGGGATACTGGAAAAGGTCAACCTTAATCCGGTTTTTGGATGGTTCAACAAAAGCTGTTGCCATTGTCTTCTCAGGTGTGAAATAAAACCATGAAACCTTGTTTGCATTTGTACTCGTACTTGGTTCAGTTGAGATTCGATGATACTCGGCAAAGAATGGTTTCAATGCGCTCCAATAATATTTTACGCTGAAATGGTTTTTGGAGAAAAGACCATGTATCAGGTAACCCTGTAATGTTGTCTGGAATGTATCCACTCATCATTAAAACATTTGATACTTTCTCTTCTTCAACGGCACGGTTGGCATACTCAAATCCATCTTCTACTGATTCAGACTTCAGAATGACATCAGATATCAACAATTCAATCTCATGTTCTGCAAAACAACCTTCCGCATCTTCAATGGTCTGACATGGAAAAACCTTGTAGCCTGCCTCTTGTAAAATCTCTTCAAGTACTTCCAAAATTAACGGTTCATCTTCCAAAATGAGGATCGAGGCATCGCTATTGAAAGTTGAGGAAGCCATGATTTGGCCATCTATAAGTGGAAGCGACAATAAAAATGCAGCGCCTTGACCATACTTGCTTTTAGTAATCGCCAAATCACCGCCGTATTCTACAACCAACCTTTTTGCCACAGTCAGCCCAAGACCAGAGCCCTCATGTGCAGCTTTGCTGGTAACAAATGGTTCGAAGATCTGATTCATAAGGTCTTCGGGAATGCCGGGTCCAGAGTCTTCAATATGCAGCACAAACCACTCATTTTGGCTGTTGTCATCAATCCAAACTTGGGGATTAATCTGATCGACAAGGGCATCTTTGGCATTTAAAATCAGATTAAAAATCACTTGCTCGAATGCCTCAGAGTTGAATCGAACCGTATGTGAGACACCCTGAGGCTGAAAATGTATTTGAATGTGACTTAAGAAGGGCTGACGGCTGATTGACAACAACCCTTCGATGATTTGATTGGGGTTAATGGCACTGGCAACTGAAAAATCACTTTGAACGATATTTTGTATTCGACGAATGAACAGGTTTCCCTGACTGAGAAGATTTTCAACCTCAGAAAATCGGCCATGCTGTGACTGTTCAATGTGTTTACCAAGAATTGATAACTGTCCTTCTACAGCCATCATAAGATTGCTAAAGTCATGGGCCACACTAGATGCGATTAAGTTTGCTGTTTCAAAGCGTGTCTTGGTGAGGAGTTGATTTTCAGCTCTTTTCCGTTCAGTGATGTTGCGTAGCACAACCATACTTAAATTGTTTTCCAGTTGAATGGCAATGCTTTCGAACAGCAAATTGGGGTCATCAAGATGCAACTCAACGACAGGTAAACGGCTTTTCAAGTGACTTTCAAGTGTTGCTGAGGATGATACAACAACCGCTTTAAATGCTCGATCTCGATGAAGCCCAAAACACTCTGCCTGATCGTTTAGCTCAAGGATCACAAATTGGTCATTGAGAATTAAAATGGCGTCTGTAGAATGATCGACAAGTGTCCGATATCGATTGGCCAGATCACTGCTTCTTATAAAGAGCAAAACAGTGGCGATTACAGCAAATAATGCGGAGGCTATTGGCATCGATGGGGGTATGTTCCACACTTTAAATACAGTAAGTAAATCCAGTGTTCCACCAAACAAAAGGATACCGCAAATCCAGAAGAAGACACGGGTATCCGAACCACTTCGATTGTAATATCGGATGGCATAGAGTAATGAAAACAGTGAAAATGGAACTGAGAGTATGTATGCGGCTTCTCGTGCAGTCTGAACATGATCCATTGACGGAAGCACCAACGACACAAGCGAGATTGCCGTCAAAATGATGGTGCCGATTCGTGTCATCTTTTTGGGTAGTTCACTAAAAGAAGACATGACCTGCAGAGCCATCGCAATGGTCAAATAGATCGAAAAGGTCTTTAAGCGAACCTGATAGTAAACCGAGTCAGAAATCAAATACCACAGTTCAATCCCCGATAAAATAACCATGGTTAGTCCAAAAAAGAAAGCTGCTGCACTCAGAAGGCTCCGATAGTTTGGTCTA
>JAYYJC010000258.1:0-10000 GCA_036146655.1 Myxococcota bacterium
GCCAGCAGCTGGGCGGTGGCCTCATGGACGGCGTCGGTCTTGGTGCTTTCGAAGATCGACAGGGCACCTGGAATCCGGTCGCTGGAGGCATCTTGGCGCCGTGCAGCCGCACCGTGAACGGAGGGTTGGTCGTTTCGACAGATGGTGGTCCAAATGTGGTAGTAGGACCGGTACCGCACCCGAGTGGTTTTGGTCACTGGATTGTTGGTGCCGTAGGGTGGATCCAAATAGACCAAATCATAGCGGTCCTCAATGTCAAAGACACTGCGCTGACTCAGCTGGCAGGGCCCACCGTCGAGCAAAAGCTGAGGCATTTTGAGGGTCATGGTTTGATGGCTTCTGGATGCCCATTTCTTGAGGTAGGCGACCTGGTGGCCCATCGTGTTGTCGACTTTGTCAAGTGCCAGAATGAGGCTGGTCAGCAAAACAGATTGCTCGATGGGGTCTGAAGTCAGCTCTGGAATCCGCCGTCGGATGGCGTCGAGCTTGCGGGTGTTGTGCACCTGCCACGGGCGCTTGGAGCCATCTGCTTGAATGGCATCACCCGTTGGGTTCGAGGTCACCTCTCCGCCATAGTGCTGTGTGAACCAGCCGTCTTCACCTTCAAGGGCATTGAGTTCAGCCAGCCACGCAGCATAGTAACTCGGTGGTTTGGTGTTGAGCAGGTAGCACCGCCCAAAGACCTGCGTGTAGTCTGCCAGATCATTGCAAGTGACCCGATGTCCCAGCTGCTTGAAGGCTTGGGAGACTCGGGTGGTGCCTGCACAGCCATCCAGAATGTGCTGTACATTCTCTGTTTTCTCCTGTATCAGCTGTGCAATCCGAGGAATGATTTCCCGCTTGCTTCCGGTGTATCGGATGCCTTCAGTGGGGATGGGCGCTAATAGAGAATGGGGCATTAGAGGCACGGCGGTGGGTCACCGTAAATCTAATGCACCCTGCGTGCGGTATCAAGCCGCAGTGCGAATGGCTACTCGCTGAACCCCTGTTATTGTCGTTTCAATTGAGTCAACCGTTCAAAATCGTCTATTAATTGAAGGATTTTCAATGACAGGTTCAAAATATTTGAGTGATTTAACTGTCGACGCTACTCAACTGAAATGATGGTCATCATTCCATTGTCACCATGAGGGAGTATGTGGCAATGTGTCATCCACTGGCCTGGGTTGTTCATGGGAACCTTAATGCGGACCCGTTCATACAACGCCAAATCAATGGTGTCTTCGATTTGTCGCTGCTCAGGTTGAATCCCATTTCTGGACAGCACCTCAAAGGCCATTCCGTGCAGGTGGAATGGGTGATGCGTGGCGGAAATGTTTCGCAGCTCCCATATGGCCGGACGACCAAGTTCAAACCGCTGCGGACTGATGTCCGGAAAAACCTCACCATTGATCAGCCAGCGCATGGTTCTGGGGTCGCCTTGAAACGCAAAGTATGCATCGGTGTGACTGGGGTCTGCACTTGGTGATGCCAAATCAAAGGTGTAGCCTGACAAATCTGGCGAAGCGGATTGACTGCCACTTTGGCTCCAGAGCACCTTAGGGTCACCGATGCTTTCGCCTCCGTGATGACTGAACGGTTGCTTGAGCACTTCCACTGGGCTCGGGCCGATGGGCAAAAGCAGATGCCCACGGTCGCCTGGTGTCAGGATAAGGGTTTCGGTTTCCAATGCTTTGCTGAGCAGCCCTGCGTCACTGCCAATGTGGACGGTGCCGGTGGGCAAGCCCAGCTTGGCGTAGCCGAAATTACTGGCATTGATCACTCTGAGAGACAATGCATCGCTTCCACTAAGCTCCAATGTGGGTTCGACGAGTCCGTTTACGGTCCATACCCCCTCATAATAGGTCTCATGTGAGTGATGTGCTGAACCGTCGTCTTCTTCTGATGCAAAGTCCCAGTCATCTAAAATGACAATCAGTTCATTTTCAGGCACTGGCTGGCTGGGATCGTCTACAATAAAGGCCCCATATAAACCGTGATTGACCTGATGTTCGGTGTCAAAATGGGGGTGGTACCACGCAGTGCCTGCACGGTCGACGGTGAATTGGTAGGTGAAGGTGTCACCCGGTTGTACTGGCGGCTGCACCAGTGGGGTACCATCCATGTTGTTGGGCACATCGATCCCGTGCCAGTGGATGGTGGTGGGCGCTTCAAGTTGATTGGTCAGGTGGACAATAACTGTGTCTCCAACTTTGGCTCGAATGGTGGGTGCTGGCAAGGTGCCGTTGTAAGCATATCCATTGACCACAATGGCTTCTTCACTGCGCCAATCAAGAATCTCATGTTGTTTTGGTGTGGCTGTGAGTTCGATCTCAACCACACTGGGATCGGGGTTGATGTCTTCAGCCAGTGGGGGTGATTCCAGCAGCTGCTGAGCGTATTCACGCTGGAATGGTGATGGGGAGAGCCAGCTGTTCTGTTACTGTCCGATGCAGCCGAACCAAAAGAGAATCATTGAGACACCTCAACCATGACTCGTTCGGTTTCAATCCATCCCCGCTCATCTGCGAGGTGTGGGGGCGCATAACGGTACAGCAGCTGAGCACTCAAACTTGGGCTGTCACAACTAATGCTGAATTCGTGGGTGGTGGTAAAGGCTTGCTGGGCCATCAGTCGATTGTCAGAGACAATGTCTATTGCCTCGAAGTGAGGAACAAATCGAGCCCCATCGACTCCTTGGGTGACCCGCGCAAAGCCAAAGCCAGACAAACCGACCAAGTCTCCTGTGGGGTCTCCTGTGCGTGTCCAGTCGGGTTCTGACTCCACAAGGTAGATGTGGCTGCCGTTGGGAATCTCTGTATCAGTGATGACTGCCCCATTGTTGATGTCGATTATTTCGACTTCTCCGACCAATTCAAGCTTAGGCAGTCCTTTCTGCTCCACGGTAAACTGGCCATCGCCGAACGGACCAAAGCCAGCATACTCAATGTAATCTGGGCCTTCTTGAAGAATACGAAGCCGGTGACCGATCTCTGCTTGAGGCCAATCGGTCCAATCACTGCCAGCGGTTTTCATTGAGATGTAACCGCCATAGTCTGGAATTAGATCTCCACCCACAACCGGTTGAGCTATGCCATTGCAGCGGGCTTCAACCCTTAGAATAAGTGAGCGCAACGGCTCACCTGTTGGTATGGCATGTCCTGGGCCGATGTTTTTGGTGGTGACCGTTGCTGTGAGGACCCCATTGTCAATGGATTGTTCGATAAAGAGGCCTGCGGCCAGAGCGAGCATGTCGACATCGCTGCTTCGGGGACCCACCCAGCTGTGCTTGCGAACCTGTCCTGGTAAGCGGGCCCAACCACTTCCGATATCTGGATTGTCGTCTTCGACGATGTTTCCGAGGTCAGCACCGTTTTTGGTGTAAGCGGCCGGCGGCATGTGACAGCTTTGACAAGAGACTTCTTCCGTAAGCTGGCCGTATTGAAGTTCACTGTAAGTAGAGTGAATGGGCAAAAGACCAGATGGCCAGCGATTGAGATCGATGTTGGCCTCTGTGACAAAAACAGGCTGATTTAGTTCGTGGCACCCAGAACAGAATTTAGCTTCTTGATAATGGTCTCTCTGAACAGAGCCCATCTTCGGGTTGAGGACATCGGGACTGGGACCAAACATGAGCGCATTTTGAAGATCCAGTGGCCCGCCGGAATCATCTGGTCGCAAAAGTTTTAACTTTCCGGACACACCCGGCAGTTCACTGTTGAGATCAACTTCATTTACTTTGTGACACACATCGCAATGGACTCCATTGTCAAAAGCACGGTCTTGTGCGTCAAGCAAGTCTCTGTTGTGCAGATCTCCGTCGATGCCAGGAGAATGACAACTGGCGCAATATGCGGGTTCAACGGTTTCAGTGCAGTCGCTCCCAACGCAGCCATTGAGCGTCGGCTGCACACCGCTTCCGATGTAGCATTGTTCTTCTGTGTGTCCATTTCCGGATGGGCCTGACTCCCAAGTCCCGCCTTGGGTTTCGCATTGTGCTTCTCCGTGTGCACTTGTACCGAGGTAAAGGTCATAGAGCTTGGGATTGGACGCACTGCTCTTGTGAACGCTGTTTGTCCACTGCTCGTTCAAACTCACATGGCAGTGGGCACATTGCGCAGTGGTTTCGCGGTTTGTGGGGCTTCCTGGATCTTGAAAAGTATAAAAGTCATGGTCCTCTTCGGGCATGGGTCTGAGATCTATACTGGCTTCGAGTGGCAAATCCCCTGCGTCATAATACTCCAATCCGCCAATGTGTGCGTCTTGGACCATGGCAGCCAATGCCACTCGGCCATGGACATGTTTGTCCAACAACACCGCAACATGTCCGTTCTCATCAGTCTGCCAATGACGGTTGGTTCCAGGTTGGGTGATGCGTGCCTTGTTTTGAGGTACACCTGCACGGGTTACAGACAGTTCGAGCGCATGAAAGCGACTGGTGTCTAGTTCAGGCTCAATGGATGAATCCACGGCGCTAGAGTCTGTCTGTGCTATCGCTTCTGGTTCTGTTTTGGGGTCATGACATGCAATGAAATATACAATCCACATTACTTTGCCTCATTTTGAACATCATAGCCAAATATTCAAACTGTGCCAGTGCAAATTGTGGCTTTATTGACCGGTGTCCTGCATACCTTCTTCACTTTCGAGAATAACTGTGCCTCGGATGTGATATTGGGTCGAAGTCCACATGGCTTTGCCCCAAGGAAGGTTTTTTTCTGGTCCTTGATACGACCGGTGAAACATGACTTCAGGGTCATTGGTATGGGCATAGAGTTGCTGCAACTCTTGAGCGCCGACATCGATGCCACTGTCTGTGGGTGTGCAATCAATTTTGGGATAGCCCCCAGACGACAGTTCCAACATGCTGCCCACATCTGAATTGGATTGCAAAGCCGGTGCATTGTGATCGACCGTCCAAATCATGGGAAAGGCATCTTCGATGTTTTGTGTCACTTGACCATTGTCATTAACCAAAACATCCACATCAGGACGGACATCAAAGGCCATGACTTCCTCGATGGTGAATGCGGGGATGCCGTAATCCAACTCGCTGCCAGGCACAATGAGATCCATCAACTGACCAAACGGAAAATTGTCTGCGCTGCAATCTGGCAAGACATAGACAATTCCATAAGTGCCGTGATCTTGACGGATAAGCTCAAGGCTCAGGGTGTCGCTTTCGAGGTACAATACGGGCCCTGCGTCCACCCCATTGACAGGATCCGGTTCATAAGGGTGACCGCCTCCAGGATCAGGTTCTTCCTCGATAAATTGACACTCACCCTCTTGCGGTGGTGGCGGTAAATCAGACCCATCATCAGACGGTTGAGGTGGCTCAGGAGGGGGAGAAGGGGTTGAATTAAATCCCACGAGTACTTTACAACTTGTTTCCAAACCCCAATTGTGTTCTTCAAATTGCATGCAATTAAAGAACTCCACATCTTCTAGAACCCAATCTGGCGGTTGCGGTTCGGGCGGTGTGGGTTGGGCCTTTTTGTCGATGGTATACACTTCCATCTCAGGGGCGCACGCAAATAAAATGAGAGTAAACATATTTTTCACTGGGTCTATATCTAATTTATTCAATCGATGGGTGTCAATTGTCATCAAATGTCCTTTCACTGAAATCGTTGTTCGAAGACAAGCAACTTGACAGCCGAATCCATTTCCGCGACAATTGTTCAGGCTTTATTGGAGAAGATTGATGTTGTTTTATCTAGTGCTGTTGCCATTTGCAGAAGCGGTTCCTTTACAACTGTCTCAACAGGGGCGTTTACTCGATGCCTCAGGCGCAGCCATTACAGGTTTTCACAGCATGGATTTTCGAATTTACGATGATATTTCCACTGGTTTACTGCTTTGGGAAGAGAATCTCACTGTAGACTTCAACAATGGGTACTATGCAGCTGTGCTTGGGACCGATGAATTGAACAATCCCTTGGATGAAACGGTCCTTTCACTGTACCCGCTTTATCTAGAAATAGAGGTGGATACCACAGGCCCTCTGTCTCCGCGTCAACCCATTTTATCAGCGCCCTATGCGCAAATGTCAACCCAAGCCACATCCGTTATTGGTGGACCAGTGGACTCAACCCAGATCAGCATTGGTGGCAATCTGATCATTGATGCCAATGGGGCTTGGGTCGGACCAACCATTGCCACTGCGTGGACAGATATTACCGGTATTCCCAGCGAATTTACCGATGGGGACAATGACACCCAGCTAACAGAACAGCAAGTGGAAACCTATGTCACCAACGGAGCGATTGATTTGGCGTCCAATTCCAGTATGAATGGCTCTCCTATATTGACCGAGTCCAGTTCATTGACTCCTGACTGGACCAATGTACAAAATCGACCTTCGGGTCTCGATGATGGTGACGATGACTCACTTGCTGCCATTAATTGCAGCAATGGTCAGAGTCTTGTTTATGATTCCGCATCGTCAAGTTGGACCTGCGCCATTCTGGCAGATACCCTTTCTTCGACCACCTGTGGTGATGGCGAAATCCTTTCGTATAATCAAAGTACAAGCACCTGGGATTGTACCAGTTTCAATGCGCTCATCGACCAAGATTCGGATGGGGTTTTGGCCTGGAATGATTGCAATGACAACGACTCCTCCAACACCAGCAACCGACTCTTTGATCTCGATTGTGATGGCATCCAAACGGGAGATGATTGTAATGACAATGATCCCCTTTCAAGTTCGATTGCTGACGATGGGGATTGTGATGGGATTTTGGCGGTTGACGATTGCGACGACAATGATGTCAACAGCAATGCAGTGACGGATGATTTGGACTGCGATGGCTACCTCAATTCTCAAGACTGCGATCCGCTTGATCTCAACGGCTACGATGACAATGGACAAAGTGCGGACTGTGCTGCGTACTCCTGTTTGGATATCCTAAACTCTGGATACAGCTTAGGCGATGGAACTTATTGGATTGATCCGAACAACAGCGGTCCGATTGAAGCCATTTGCGACATGACCACAGAGGGTGGCGGATACACTTACTACGGTGTAAACGGGATTGGTACAAGCCGTTTCACCGACAACAACACCTGTAAATCATTGGGAATGGACATTGTCTTTCCACGGTCACAGGCGCATTGGGTTTCGATGGTTGCCCGTTTTGACACCAGCTATTTTGCAACCATCCCTGGGGTCTATAAAACCAGCAATAACGGAAACTATACCAGTTGCGCCATGAACTCCAACGGCTGCTCGGATTGGCGTGTCGGCGATGGTGGCCGTTGGTGGATCAGAGATACATCCTACAGTGAGCCCAACGGGGATTATGTCGCCAATTGCTGGTTGTCGGCCAGTTTGTCTGGCGGTACCGGTAACATTACCTTTAATGATGGCAACTGTTCATATTCAACTTCTAAATATGTGTGTTCGACCAATGACAAGCCCTAGGCCAACATCAGTCAACAAGTACATTCCCATCTATGTCTGCCAATTCTGACCGTACCGAACGATTGCTCACCAAGAAGGGCCGCAGACAGATCGCAACCCACCAACAGTCCATCGGTTTAGAGTGCCTCAATCGGTCCTATAATGCGTTGTCAGACTGCTCAATTGCGGAAGCGCAACAGTTGATGTTTGAGATTTGGGTGGCTTTGTTTGGACTGAGGTGCATACATGCCAAGGTTGGCCTTTCAAAAGAAGCAAGTGTTCAGAAACACCTTTTGGCCGTGTACGGTCTGAACTCCTTTTCGACTCAAGTGTATTTTAAGTGCTTTACAGAGCAAACCCTTCGTTACTGGTTGGCTCAGTTGTGGTTGGACGAATGGGGAACCATTTCGATTGACGGTTTGGGCATTTGCTATGAGCAGGGACTTGAACTTGAATTGCAGCGAAATTCGAATTCCTTTGAGTGGAAAACCTCAGAGGCACGAGGCGCCAAAGGCGCCTATTTTACCCCCCCTCAGTTATCGGCGTTTTTGGTCAAACAGCGCATCCAGCGGGCACTTATTGTACACCCTTCATGCGAACCAACGGACTTGCGCATCTGTGATCCTGCATGTGGGGCCGGTGCTTTTTTAAGAGCGACCTTGCTCGAGCTGTTAAACCATTTGGAACCCACTGAGCCATCAATCGACATTAAACTTAAGCTGGCCAAATGTTTGGTCGGAGTGGACTTGGATTTTAATGCCACCGTCGTGGCCAGCATTTCAATTTGGCTGACACTGGGGGCTGACTCGCCCCGACTTCTTGAAGCTGTTCGTCAGCGGTTTGTCTGTGGGGATGCACTTCTGATGGCCGATGTCCATGGCGAAGACCGCAATCAAGAGACTTGGGAGACAGCCTTTCCTGAGGTGATGTGCCATGGCGGCTTTGACATTATTGTTGGTAATCCACCTTACTTAAGTGCCATGACTGGTGGTATTTCCAAATCGCTAAAGAAGCGATACCGTGATTCCTTTCCAAGGCTTACCGGTCGAGCAGACTTGTCTGCTTACTTTTGGGACCTGTCTACTCGACTGTCAAAGAAAGGCGGTGTCATTGGCTTGGTTCTCCCACGCCCCTTACTGGGTGTGTCAGCCTGTTCAGAGTTGAGGCGGCCAGACAGCGGCTATGTGCCCAGAATGATTTATTCGCCAGAACACTACGCATTTTTTGACGATGTCAGTATTAAAATTATGTGTCTCGTACTGGGCCCTAAGGGCAATTGTCGGATTTCAAACTCGCCTCGGCCAGAAACTGCAGACTGGCACCTTGTAGATGACTTTCATTCACCTTGGGAATACACTCAACATAATTGGTGGGCACCGTTCGTGCTGTCGACGACGGGCACCCGTTGGCCTTCCGTGCCACCCAAACGGCTTGAAAGTGAGGGGTTTACCGTGCGAGCAGGCATTGGACCGGTCGACTTTTATAAAATAGTGCTGGTTGATGATCCCACTGCCACTGTTGGACCCAAACTGATTGTGTCTGGATTAATCGATCCAGACCGTTGTGATTGGGGCCGTATTCCAGCACGGTACAAGGGCCGTTTGTTCATGAATCCCTGTGTTGATGCAAGTCACCCAGTGTCCAGTAGTTTTAAGGTGCACCTAGATTTCGCCAAACGGCCCAAACTCATTTTGGCCAATCTTGTCACACGAATCGAATGCATGTTGGACTCAGAAGGGGATTGTATTGGGGCAACAGCCACCTATTGTATTTTTGAGGACAATGACAATGTGCTTCGGTTAAAATGGTTGTGTAATATTTTGCATCAACCTGACAGCACCAGACTATTCCACCTTGCCCTTGGAGCCAATGCCATGCACTCTAATTTATCAATACGAAGTGGATTTCTGAAGTCTTTTCCACTGCCAGTTGAAAAGGGAAACAGGTGAGTATTCTGTCTCAGGTTTTGAAGTGGGGCGCTTTGACAACCCTTGGCATCACGGCTGCTTCAGCCCTGACACTTTATGCCATCGCCCGCCCAGAATTGGGTGCAAAGGCGAGCGGAGACCGATTAGACCGTATGAAGGCGTTGCCGTATTTTAAAAATGGGCAATTTGTCAATGACGAGCCACTCAAAGAATCATTTGCAGCCATTGTGCATTACTTTCGCACAGCCAAACCCTTTCAACCAGCACCCGACTCTCCCATTAAGGCTGTAAAACCTGATGCTTTTGCAGATCCAGAAGGCCGTTTGGCGGTCACTTGGTTCGGGCATTCCACCATGTTGATTGAAATTGATGGCATGCGGATTTTAACAGATCCGGTTTGGTCCAAGCGGGCGTCCCCATTTTCATTTATCGGGCCTGCCCGCTTCGCAGACATGCCGATTGGCATTGATGAACTGCCAACGATTGATGCGGTCTTGATTTCACATGACCACTATGATCATCTCGATAGAATAAGTCTTCTGAAGCTAAAAGACAAGGTGCCGCTTTTCATTATGCCCATTGGCGTCGGTGCACACTTGGAACACTGGGGGTTCCCTGCACGAAAAATGAAGGAACTGGTCTGGTGGGAAGACATCAAGCTTGGCCCTGTGACCTTAACTTGTAC
>JAYYJC010000259.1:0-8940 GCA_036146655.1 Myxococcota bacterium
ATTATTCCATACCTCGTTGCCATCCTTGCCAGTATCGGTATGCTCCGTGGTTCAGGTGCGTTAGATGCGATTGTGGGGTGGATTTCACCCATTACCGGACCGTTGGGATTGCCGGGTGAAGCCTTGCCACTTGCCATCATGCGCCCGCTAAGTGGCTCTGGTGCATTTGGGCTCACATCGGAGCTTATACAAACTCATGGCCCCGATAGCTACATTGGTAATCTTGTAAGTACAATGCAAGGGTCGACAGAAACCACATTTTATGTGTTGGCCGTGTATTTTGGTTCTGTCGGGATTCATCGGTATCGACATGCTATGTATGCCGGCTTGGTAGCAGATTTTATGGGTGTGGTGGGCAGTATTTTGGCCGTACAGCTCTTACTCAACTAAGATGCTTTTGTCTCTGTAAAAGCACTTCTAAGTTGTAACAACTGTTCGTGTGCTTCTTCAATGCCAATGTCAGGGAGTTCAATTCTGGAGTTGGCCACAGAAATAACGATGCGTCCAAGACCATGCCATCTCATGATGGGTGTTTGAGTCAAATGCACACTTTGAATTTTATCTCTCGCAAGTAGAATGGTACTTCTTGAAAAGAAACCCCATCTTGCCATTATGGTTTTAGGGGTGATAAGCCAGCCTTGTCTTGACCAATCTAGATATGCTGAAACAATGGCCAATGGAATAAGCAGCAGCGTGAGCCATGCCACGGGGCTTGGATTGAGGTACCACAATAAAAATCCGGCGATTGCTGCGGAGCGCATCATGCCCCCGATTGCCATTCTGTAGAATGCTCTTGGGTGTGCAGGCTTTAATTCGACGGCTTCCATTTTTACATCAAGGTATGGGGTGACCTTCTGGGTGAATTGAGGAAACTGCCCGATTTCCAACATGGGAACAACCACTTCAGAGGCTCTTACCTCACCATCAGCCATTCCTAGGGCAGCCGTTTCAATGTAGAGCGACCCGTACCCCATCAAGCGACGCATCAATGGCTGACTGAAAGTGAGAAGTTGTATTTTTGATCGTGGGATTTCAATTTTACGGCGTGTGAGCAGCCCTTCCTCGCTCTTGAGGGAGGTGGCTTTCAAATAGATTCTGAAGACCCCATAATTTAAAACTGCACGGCCGGCTGACCACAGCCAAGAACCCCCAAATGCGATGAGAAATAAGCCAATTGTAGTGGTCCAGTCTAAGGCACGGGTCACTTCTTGAGCGTCTTGTGGCTCAAGAACACTAAGAAGTTCCATACCCACAATGGAGAGTACAGCAATGGTACCGGCGGTGCGCTTTGAGAGTCCAAATAAAACAGCCTCAAGCAACCCACTTTCAAAATCCGGTTTGGTCACTGGAGCATCTTTTGTTGGTTCATCAGTTTCTGTTGTGTCAGCTTTCGAGAGAACCTGCAACTCAGAAATAAGTGCATCAGCTGTGTCTCTCGTAATGGCCGAAATGAGTCCATCCGACGATGAGCCAGCAGTTTCAATGCGTAATTCAACGAGGCCCATCAATTTGTGGAGCGGGTTTTGAACCACTTCTGTATTTTGGATCCGATTGGGAGACAAACTCCTGAACTTCTGAAAGACAAGCCCTTCCTTAACCTCAAGTTGACTTTCATGAATACGGTATCTTAAAGTGAGAAAGTGAGTAAGTGTTCTCAACAGCGTCATTCCAAAAAAAGCAAGAATAATGACAAAGTTTATAGAGGCCTCAACGGAGTTTCCTGTGCTGAAAAAAAGTGCGAGAAGCAGAGGCCAACCCACACGAAGCGTTCTCCAAGCCTGTGGGAGCAAATTGATAACCAAGCTCGCCACATGTAGGCCTTGCCATGGGGTTTCATCAGCTTTGTGGTCAAAACCGGGATTTGAGTCAGGGGACCGTTGTGCCAATGGCGGTGGTACAAATACACTTTTGACTTCAAATTGCTCTGTATGGTCCTCGGGAGAGATGTCTGAAGTGTATTCCTCAGAATAGTCGTCTTCCAGAAATGGATCAAACAGTGAATCTTCCATGTGTAAAAATCCGGGAATGGACTGTCCAGCGCTCATTGGTGTGGGTCGCACAGGCTGCGCTCCGGTCTCTTCTTCACTCAAATCGCAGCTGTCTTCAAATACGAGATCCTCGGTCGGATGTTCATCTTTAATAAATGGGGATTGTGGGCTCTTTTGGGAATTTGGTTTCTTGGGCTCAGACACCGTCATCACCTCGCCGACGCGAAAGGTCATCTCTA
Organism: Myxococcota bacterium; assembly: GCA_036146655.1. Taxonomy (GTDB): domain Bacteria; phylum Myxococcota_A; class UBA796; order UBA796; family UBA796; genus JAYYJC01. Next base: position 2,228 of record JAYYJC010000259.1, read on the forward strand.
AGTTGTTCTGCGGTGTCTTGTGCTAACCCAGGTATTGAGCCATCGGCAGACTGTCCTGCTGCCGTATACAGTTGTAGACTGGCTAAACCAAAAATACGCTCGATGGGACCTTGTTGAGTATCGACATGCTGTATACGATGGTGCGGAATGGCTGACCAGCGCCGAAACAGAACGCCTCGTTGGACAAGCAGATGATCATCATTGATACCATAGCGATAGTATCGATACTCATACATGGGCCATACGATGGCATGAATAAGTCTGAAAAAAATATAAAAAGCAGTTGTGCCTAACCAGATTGGCATTTTTGGTAGACCAAATGCTTCATTAGCAAACCACGACACTCCAAAGCCCAAAGCGATGGAAAAGACAATGCCGGTTAGGGCGAAACGAATGAGGCGAGAAAAGCGCCACATTGTTTGAACTTTGGGATCAAGGGCTTGTTCTGGTTCACGCATTGTAAAATGATGTTATTGCTCGTGGACTTACTCTATATCCTATCGCAGTGATCTAACCATATGCAGCCTAAATTTCATCTCCCAAAAATTTACTTCAATTCCCAAGGTGACCAATGGGCAATTGGGCAAGAAATCCTTGATAACTGGGATTCTGTTTTGCGCCGCCTTGAATTGCTTGAACAAGAAGGTGCGCAACTGAATCGCAATTCTGATGGGGTTGAAGTCGACCTATCTGATGCATTTGGTCCGCAAAGTTTAAATTTGGTACTCAATGAACGCATTCTTTTTGTTCGCAGATGCACTTCCACCCAAGCAACGGCCAAAGCGAGTGAAGGCGAGTTTACCATTGTGATTGCGAATGAACAGACCGATGGTCGAGGTCGACTGGGTCGACAGTGGCTCTCTGAGCCTGGCCGTAATATTTTGATGTCAATGGTGATGAAACCTGACGGGCCTGTTGAAGATTGGGCTAGGGGACCTTTATTGTGGGCCGCTGTAATCGCTGAGTGTCTTGGCCTCTATGTCAAATGGCCAAATGATATTGTGACTTCAGATGGACAAAAAATAGGCGGTATATTGTCTTCACTCGAACACGATCAGAATGGGCAAGCGTATCTTATTTTTGGTTTGGGATTGAATGTTAATCAGACTATATTTCCAAAGTTACCACATGCCTCGTCCTTATCCATGGTCTATGAATCTGCACCATCCCGTTTAGCCATTGTCAGAACATTGGTGGACGCTATACGAGAAGTTCACCTGACAGACTCCCTTGATCTATGGCGGAGCCGTTGTCAGATGCTGGGCTCAGTTGTTCGTGTGGCTGGAATTGAAGGGGTGGCAGAAGCCATACGAGAAGATGGTGCACTCATCGTGGGTGGTCAGACTATCTTGAGTGGTGATGTTGAAATTGTGGAGGGATTGAAACAATGATTTTGGTTGTAGATGTTGGAAATACCAATACTGTTGTGGGGGCTATGAAAGAGGGTGAAGTTCTTCATCATTGGCGGATTTCAACCACAATGCGCACCACTGATGAAATGGGCCTCCTGCTGCTTCAATTGGTTGAAGTCAAGGGATTGTCTGCGACGGAAATTTCGGGTGTCTGCGTTTCTTGTGTCGTGCCTTCTGTACTGTATTCAATTGAAAAAGCGGCGCGGCGTTATTTTGGTGTTCATGCTGTTGTAATTGGTAAGGGAATCAAAACGGGCATGCGCATTCGCACTGATAATCCAAGAGAAGTTGGTGCTGATCGCATTGTCAATGCTGTTTCGGCATACCAAGTCTGTCAGTCTGCTGTCGTGGTTGTCGATTTTGGAACAGCGACGACATTTGATTGTGTTTCATCTGAAGGAGATTATGTTGGCGGTGTGATTTCACCAGGGTTTCGAATTTCGGCGGAAGCACTCTTTAACCGTGCGGCAAAGTTACCCAAAGTGGAAGTTGAAAGGCCAGAGCGGGTGATTGGCACCAATACCATTCACAGTATGCAGTCCGGATTATACTGGGGTTATGTGGGCTTGGTGAACAGTCTGGCTTCTCGATGTAAGGCTGAACTTCATGAACAGAATCCTCACAGTCAAATCCACTGCGTGGCCACTGGTGGCCTATCAAACTTGATTGGTCGTGCCTGTGATGAGATAGACTCTGTGGATGCGGATCTGACACTGCGTGGACTTTGGCTGTTGTTTCATCGAAATCAATAATTCACAGACAGCAATCCAGATGGCATAATGTTAAAATAATACGGACCATACCATTTTGGAGCAGACGGATTTATGTACAACGACATTCCTTTTGCGGATTTTTTTATCTCAGAGCGGCTTCGTCAGCGACTTATCGGACAGCCAAATTCATCAGCTCGATTGGCCTTGGCTTCCGGTGCGAGTTGTGAGAACGATGTCGAAAAACTGAGTTTGCTGATCCTTTTGACCGCAGATGAAGAACAGAAAGTCGCAGATCAAGCCCGTAAAAATCTAAACGCAATGGGTCCTGAGATGGTTGCAAAAATACTGCCGACAGACTCGCATGCGCAAATTGTTGGTTTTCTGACACAGTTTTTTACTGGCAGTGAGAAACTTGATGAACGGCTTATTCAATGTATCTATCTACCGAGTGAGGCTGCATTTTTAATTTCCAATCGGGCCAGTGCTCGTGTCTGTGAAGAGATTGCCCGTGCGAGGCAGTTGCTCTTGCTCAATCCCCAGCTCATTTTTCGCCTTCAAAGCAACCCAAGTTGCCCTCCAAGTGCGTATTCGAGAGCAGAGTCATTTCTCAGAATGCAAAAGGCCATGCCCACTGAAGAAATGGTGATGTTTGAAGAGACTTCCTCTGCCGGGCAACTATCGGCGTCAGATGTTGACCTCGAGGCTGAAGTCATGGCAGCCTTATCCGGTGGACAATCCGCTTCATTGTCCAAAGCATCTTCTTTCGAGCAGTTCTCGATCGGTGAGACCAATAATGGACCATCTTCATCGAATGCCTTTTCAGATTTTAATCTTGGTTCGGGCGATGCCTCTTCTAAATCGGCATTCAGCTTCGATCTCAATGCTTTTGGCGACGAAACAGAAGAAGAAGAAGAGAAAGCCCATCAGTCTTGGGAAAAGAAAATCAAGGACATGAGTGTTGGCCATAAAATCAAGCTTGCTTTTAAAGGCAACAAAGAGTGCCGAAGCATTTTAATCCGTGACACAAATAAAACGGTTTCGGTTGCAGTGGTAAAGTCGGGTCGACTCACCGATGGAGAGGTGGCTTCTTTTGCAGGTAACCGCAACTTATCAGATGATGTGATTAGAGAAATCGCCAGAAACAATGAGTTTGTACGGAAGTACCCAGTGAAGGTCGCACTGATCAACAACCCCAAAACACCTGTAGCCACAGCGCTTGGATTTTTGTCGTCGCTTCATAAAAAAGATCTTCAAGCGCTCATGCTCAATCGAAATGTACCCAGCGTGGTGAGTGGTGCTGCCCGAAAAAGATTCAAAGACAAATATCGGAAATCGTAATGGGCTGCGATTCTTGTTGCCTTTTCATTGCGACGAGTCAGCCGTGGTGGGGATTAAGGAAGCCAAAGTGGAAAATTCGGCTATAAAACGATATAATGTACCGTTAAATTTGATTAGAGGTGGCCCATCGGACCAACCACACCAGCCGAATTAATCCTTGGCGACACAACTCAGGTTGGGAAAACGCAACAGTTCCAGCAGAGTGTTGAAACAACAGAACCTTTGGTGTTACGCGAGCTCATTGGAGCACTTGGAAAAAATGCAAAAGTCATTGCGAGAGTTTTAGAAATAGAGCTTCATCACAATGGTGACCGCCTTATTATCAGAGGAGACAAAGATAAGTTGGAGCGTGCCATTCCCGCTCTCCAACAACTCCACAGTGTCTACGCAAGTGGTGTGCGCTTGACACCTGCCGAGATTGAGCAAAATTGTACGATGCTACTGGAAGAACCTGATGTTAATCTGATGGAACTCAGCCAAGAAGTCATATTCACCGGGGCGCGTCAGCAAAAGATAGCACCCCGTTCCATTCGACAGCGTAGTTATTTTCATGCCATCCAAAAGCACGATTTGGTATTTGGTATTGGTCCTGCGGGTACTGGTAAAACTTTCCTTGCTATGGCCATGGCACTTGACGCATTGGTCAATCAAAGAGTTAAACGAATTATTTTGTGCAGGCCCGCCGTAGAGGCTGGAGAAAAACTCGGTTTTTTGCCAGGTGATTTGGTCGAAAAGGTCAATCCCTACTTGCGGCCTCTCTATGATGCGATGTTTGAGTTGGCTGGACGAGAGAAGTCGGAGCGAATGCTTGAGCGTGGAATCATCGAGGTTGCACCATTGGCCTTCATGAGAGGACGAACTCTTAGCCAAGCTTTTGTTATTTTGGATGAGGCACAAAACACAACACCTGAGCAGATGAAAATGTTCTTGACACGCATTGGCATGGGCTCCAAAGCCGTTGTCACGGGAGATCCCTCTCAAGTTGATCTGCCTCGAAATCAAAAAAGCGGGCTCAATGATGCGCTCTGGGTATTAAGAAATGTATCCGAAATCTCTGTTGTTCGACTGACTTCATCCGATGTGGTGCGTCATCCGCTGGTTTCTGCCATTATCAGAGCCTATGACCGAGTTCCAAGGGACGACAAATGAATACTATTTTGTCTGGTCAACTGGGTCGCCGTTTACTGACACTTGCATTGGTGGCTTTGGCTGCAGCATTGCTCATTGTTGACTATGGCAGTGATGCTGTTTCTGACATTGAGGTCAATACAATTGTCGACCAAGACATTCGTGCCCCTTTCTCATTTAGTTACATCGACGAGCGAGCGACTTCAGAGCGAGCAGAAGCTGCTGCATCTACTGTGCGACCTGTATTTGCACACAATGCAACTGTTTTTTTAAATCAAAAGTCTCGCATTCAAAGTGCGTTTCAAGCAGCCAGAAGTCAAAAAACCGTTTTAGAAGGTGAGCATCTTGATGGGGACAGCCAAAGTGCCCCTAGAGATGTCTTTTCAATCGCCCTTGGCGTCTCATTGACAGAAGACATTCTAAATCGTCTTGAAAATGTTGGCTGGTCCACCGAAAGCGAGGCGTTGACCATTCGGCTGCTTGAAAAAGCGATGGACAATTTTGTGATCGCTTCTCGATCTGAATTACCACCTCTCACTCAAAGTTATGATGTCATTACCATCTACTCCGAAACACGGTCGGAGTCTACCGTTGACGACCTTCAGCGCATCAAGGCACCTGAAGAAGTCCGTCAGCAAATTGCATTTTTGGCCGCTGATCTTGAGACCACTGCAAACGCCGAAGCATTGCGGATTGCGACTGCTTTGTCTAAGGCCTGTGTGCGAATAAACTTTGGCTATGACCAGCTTTTGACCGAAAACCGTCGGTTGGACAGACGGAATGCCACTGTCGATGTTGTGATCTATGTTCAGCGTGGAAAGACGATAGTGAGGGCTGGGGAGCCAGTCACGGCAGAGCAAGTTGCCATTTTAAAGACCTTTCAACAACGGATTTCACAGGGGCCAAGCTTGCTGGGTACAGTAGTGGCACTTCTCGCTATGTCCGCATTGCTCATAATAAGTCTGTATGTATTTGGTGCAGGCTTTGTCCGTAAGTTTTCAACACGGAGCCGAGATTTAGAGGCCATGGCCGTTTTGGGGATTCTTACTCTTGGCATCGGTCGGTTGATTGTAGAAGCTGCGCCGGCATTAAGTGGTGTTATTGGTCAAGGAATGGCCCCACAAGCGTTTTGGTACCTGACCCCCCTCGCCGGCGGCGCTATGCTTATCCGCATTCTCATAAACTCTGAAACTGCTCTTTTTTGGACCATCGTCATCGCATGTTTAATGGCTTGCATCATGGGCTTTGAAGCAAGCATGGTCATCTACTTCGTTATTTCCGGAGTGACAGCTACTGCAGGGATGTCTCACACCAGAGAACGTGTTCATGTGCTTCGTTCAGGATTGCAGACGGGTTTTATAAATGCTGCAGTGGCATTGACCATTCAGCTGGTGGTCGCAGCGACTGATTCAGGTTTGGACGGCAGCATGGCTTCACACCAGCCATTGTGGGACGCTGGTATGGCGGTTCTTGGAGGTATTGGTTCCGCCATTATGGTCCTTGGACTGGTGCCATTGTTTGAACAGTTTGGTTTTGTGACCGACTACAAAATGCTTGAACTGGCCAATCTAGATCACCCGCTGCTACGTCAACTGATGTTGAGAGCTCCTGGCACTTATCACCACTCGATGACCATGGCCTTGCTGTCAGAGGCTGCAGCTGAATCCATCGGCGCGAACGCACTGCATGCTCGGGTGGCCTGTTATTATCACGACATTGGAAAGTCATTGCATCCGCAAAACTTCATCGAAAACCAACGCGATGGTGTTAATCCACACGACAGTCTTCAGCCTCATCAGTCAGCCCGTCGTATCCAAGCCCATGTCGAACAGGGCATAGCGCTTGGTCAAGATGCTGGCTTACCACAGCCCGTTATGGATGCCATAGAAACGCATCATGGAACCAGCCTCATCAAATATTTTTATGTCAAAGCCGTTGAGCAAGCTGTGGACGGCGAATTGGTTGATGAGATCGATTTTCGATACAATGGTCGCCGTCCCAACACCAGAGAGTCCGGGATTATCTTCCTTGCGGACCGAGTTGAGGCTGCGTGTCGAACCCTCAAAAATCCGTCTGCCGAAGACTACAGAGCTAAAATACAAGAGTTGGTCAATGGGGCGCT
>JAYYJC010000260.1:0-2036 GCA_036146655.1 Myxococcota bacterium
AGGCTGCTACAACACCATCTAATACAAATACTCCCAGCTCAGGCGGTAACTTTGAAAGTGACCCAAATGAAGCGCGAGTGGACTGCGCAAATTCTGAATGTGTCACTGTCAGTGGGAAATTCAATACAAGCAATGACACCACAGGTACCTTCCGAGTCGATGTTCAAAAGGTTGCTCAGGGCTCGGCACCAAAATTGGTTCATACACTCGAACTTCAGTCTGGTGGTGACTTTTCATTTGAACTCCCAAAAGACTTTGGCAACATCGTTATCACAGGCTTTGTTGATCAGACAGGCGATGGTCCGACACCAGATGATGCACAAGGCCGGACCAATCTCGAAATTAAGTCTGAGTCGATACTGAATGTTTCCCTTGATGTGGCTCTTGGCAATGCCCCACCTCCACCACCTCAGCCCAAAGCGGACGGTCAAGAAGGTAGCGGCACTCCAAATCCAACGGATGGTTCACCCGAAAATGCAGCACCAGCTGAAGGTACACCAAACGACAACCCTCCAGTGGATGGTCCACCTTCTGATGATGTCCCTGCAAACAATCCGCCAGTAGATGACGGCCCACCTGCGGATGATGCGCAATAAGTCAATGACTTTACCCGCCATAAGTCTTGTAATTCCCGTATATGATGAAGAAGACAACTTAAGGCTTCTTCATCAAGCCATATGTCAAGCCCTTCCCGAACAAGATTTTGAAGTTTTGTATGTGAACGATGGTTCGCACGACAGTTCTGGACGAATACTCGATGAACTTGCCTCAGAAGACAACAGAGCGAAAGTTATCCATTTTGTCAGAAACTATGGACAAACGGCAGCGCTTACCGCTGGCATAAGAACCGCAAAAGCCCCCATACTCATTACACTTGATGCGGATCTCCAAAATGACCCGTCAGACATTCCTGAGATGTTAAAGTTGATTGACGAGTACGATGTCGTCTGTGGTTGGCGCAAAGATCGGAAAGACAATGCATTAACACGCACACTCCCATCAAAGGCTGCGAACTGGTTGATAAGTCGACTTTCGAATGTTCACCTTCATGACTATGGTTGTACACTTAGAGTATACAGAAGAGCATATATTGAGGACATTCCACTCTATGGAGAAATGCATCGATTTATCCCGATTTATGTCACTTGGGCTGGTGCAAAAATTGTCGAAGTGCCGGTCACTCATCACCCAAGGGTACATGGGACATCTAAATATGGTCTATGGCGAATCCCAAAGGTACTTCTTGACCTTACAACGCTCAAGTTTCTCAGAGATTTCTTTGTCACGCCCATTTACTTCTTTGGCTGGCTGGGCATAATATTGTGTGTGCTCGGTACAATTAGCGGTGGCTTTGCACTTTTAAGCTACCAACAAGGCGCAAGTCCAATCTATGTATCTGCTCTCGGAATACTTTTTCCAATTCTACTGTCATTTGGCCTAGTACAAATTACGCTCGGCATCATCGCTGAAGTTTTAATTCGTATGAACTTTGAACTCCAAAGCAAGGCTCCGTATCGAATTGCCAGATCTCTCAACCTAGACAACCCATAAACAAAATGTGTGGAATAGTTGGTGCACACCATCCCAAGCTGCCTGCCCGAGTTCAAATTGAGGAAGGACTAAGGCAACTGAAACACCGTGGTCCAGACGATGAAGTTTCCGTAAGTTTGACCCACAAGGGTCAAGTCTATTGCTTAATGGGAGCCAGCCGCCTCTCGATCATAGACCCAATGGCAGGTATGCAGCCAATTAGCGATCCTTCAGGTCGGTTTTGGGTCGCAATGAATGGTGAAGTTTACAATTATCAAAGCCTCAAAAGAGAATGCCTCAGCAACGGACATGCTCCCTTAAACGGTTCAGATACGGCAGTTGTGGCTGCTTTGTGTGCCTTTTTACCCATTTCTAAAGTTTTAGAAAGACTGAGAGGCATGTTTGCACTCGCCATCACGGACACACAAACTGGTGTGTTGTATTTGGTTCTTGACAGAATTGGTGTCAAACCTTTGTATTGGGCCGAAGACCCAAAGGGCGTTCTA
>JAYYJC010000261.1:0-2592 GCA_036146655.1 Myxococcota bacterium
AAGGGCGTAGCCGGTGATTTCACCTTCAGAATTGGGTTCGACGGCGACATCGCTCAGCTCTCCGTCGAGGTTTGAGCTCCAGTAGCCCACCAGATCTTCGGCGGCATCTTCACCATCAGAGAGAATGCCTTCAAAAGTGATGAGCTGGTCGCTGTAGTAGACCCCATTGCTCTCTGGGGTGATGATGAGGGCTTCTGGGGCGTCGGTGGGCTCAACAGTAAGGTTCACACTGACACTGCCTGTGGCATTTCCAGAGTCTTTGACCTCAAGGGTGACTTCCGTGTCTGTTGGCAGCAGTATTCCTTCGCATTGAACGGTGCCGTCGGACTCAGGGATGGTAGCTTCACAAAGGACCTCAGAACCGACATACCAAGTGGCGGTGAGTTCATCGTAGCTGTGATTGGCGTCTGATGCAGAGCCTCTGAAGGTAATGACATAGCCTTCTTGGACGGAATCGCCATCGCTGTGGGAGGTGATGCTTGCTTCGGGCTTAGAATTGAAGGCGGTGACACCCTTGTCGGAATCACAGGCGATGAGGAGTAAAACAGTAGACAAAGATAGTGTGCGAGACATGGTCAAACCTCGAATTTTTGGATTTTTATTATCACCTTGAGTGTGCTTTTGAAAAGAAAAATCTAAAAATTCGACCGAATCTTTCTTGCTTCTGTGTGTCTATGTTTTTAACGCACGAACAACTGCATGCGATTGTCTACTCCAACACTGGAAATGTTGTACAGTGGATCCCCATAGATTCGACCCCCAGCATATCCAAAGTCAGAGTCCAAAACCAATGCACTTTCCAAGTATCCATTTTGATTTGCATTGTAGTTGCTTGTGACAGGATGTGCGATGTTTGTTGTGTCTTGTTCATTGAGTAAAATATCAATCCGGAGGTCTCCGTTAAAAAATATTCCATCGCTGGTTGAACTGTTGCGAACATTGAGAAAAGTTCTTGAGCCAATCGACCACAGTGGTGTGGAGCTGTAATTTGAGCCTTGCATTGAGTCCAACAGTGCGTTCACTGTCCCATTTGTAAATGGGGTGTCAGAAAAGACAGGTGTTGTATTGGCTTCGTCTATCAGGTAACTTTCTGAAAATTCAACGCGATAAAATGCGTGGCTTAGAGCGTTGTCATCGTTCAAGCCGCCAAATGTACTTCTGTTTTCTAAAATGTTGGTCGAATCATATTGAGTGGCGTTTACACTGTTGATTGATTGGATGTGAGTCCAACCCCCACCGTCTGTGGTCATGTCACAATACACTTCAAATGCACCTAAGCCATCTGGATCGAGCCAGTATGTGTCATCTCCTCTGCTGTGCCCAGCAGCGAGGATGGTTTTGCATGAAGCCGCAGCGCAGAGTGCTGAGTATCCAGAAGCTGTGTCTGAAACCATGTTATCGGTGTCATCACAATCTTCAAAGGCTGCGACTCCATCTCCGTCTGCATCAAGGTTGTACAATTCACTGACTTCTGTTGAACTTAATTCGTACGAATAAAGCTTCACTTCATCTACCTTTCCGTTACACAGCCAATGGTATGTGCCATTCCACCATGTGTCGACTCCAATGCCCACATGGTTGTGTCCTGTGTTGGTGCTAATTGTTGTTGATTTTGTTCCAACCAGTGCGCCATCGACATACAGCTTCAGCTCAGTACCATCGTATGTACCGACGATGTGATACCATTGAGACAAAGACCATGGTGTGGCACTTGGACGCAAATCATTGCCGCATGTTCCCAACATTGGCGCATCTCCGGATAAGGATTCGGTACTGTAAGTGACGGCAAATGCCGTTCCTCCACATCCTCCACCAAAGCTGACCAATGGTGCTTGACCATCCCCGTCTCCGCCTTTGGCACCCAGATGGCCCCATGCAGAAATGGATTTGGGTGTGTCACCTTGTAGAACAGATGGGTACCCCGAAGACGATAGAAAGAAGTCTGAACACGCATTGATGGCATATGTGGAGCCTTGGACCCCGGAAACGCCGGGAGTAGGCGATCCATTGATTGCAAGGTCAACGGTGCCAATCAGATCGGCAATTTCACCTGAACCCGTTGTGGTTTCCATGTCCCAGTAGGCAACAGGACACGAGGCTCCAATTTCAAAATCGGCATAAGTCCCGATGCCACTTGAATCGCAGGGACAATCGTAGGTGATGGTTGGATTGGTGTCATCGCAGTCTTCAAAGGCTGCGACCCCGTCTTCGTCTTGGTCTAATTCAGGACAGATCGCATCACCAACGGCCCCTTCAAGCGTATAGTCTGTTGTGCCGCCTATGGAGTCGGTGCTGTTGTTTCCTAAGAACCAATGTGCCCGTTGTCCCCCAATGGGAATGGCATTGTAGTCATCCAAAATCTCACTGGCACTCAATGCACGGTCCCACATTGTGAGCGAATAGACGGAGCCCTCAAAGTATTCATCGGAGCGGGTTGGCGTGTTGCTTCCAATCACCAGTGGATAGTTCCCATCTGTATTCAGCGTGGTGGATGCTGTGGCGACTGGCAGGCCATCAATGTACATAGACAAGGTTCCCCCATCAAAGGTTAGGGCGATGTGATGCCATGCATTTAATTGGATCGGGGTCCCA
>JAYYJC010000262.1:0-15336 GCA_036146655.1 Myxococcota bacterium
GGCCTCGATGTAGCCATAACCAGTATGCGGAATTGTGGGGTTAATCCCAAAGAGAACAGGCTGGGCCCTATTCAAACACTCAGACTGTGCTGAACGGACACAACGAACCCATTCATCCGAGTCTTGAATGAGGTGATCTGCAGGCATGATGAGAATAGACGATGGTTCGGAACCGATTATTCCAAGTGCCAATGCAATGCACGGTGCCGTATTACGAGCAGTGGGTTCAACGATAATTTGGCTGTGATTGATTCCTGTACCCACCAATGAATCTTCGATGGCGGAACGCATTTTAGGGCCAGTAATTATGAAAATGTCTTCTAGTTTCGCTAATTTGTTGGCACGGTGGATGGCCTGATGAAGCAATGTTTCAGAATCATTCCAACGAATACACTGTTTTGGAAACTCAGGTTGAGACAAGGGCCAAAATCGAGCCCCTCTGCCTCCTGCCATGATTAAGACTTTCATCCAGAATCTCCATAGATGGCAGGGCGAATTTGTGACATGGCTTGATAGGCAACAATAGCAACTGCATTGGATAGATTCAATGAGCGAATCTCACCAGTCATTGGTATTCGAAGTGCTGTAAAGTGATTGCGCATGTCTTTAGAAAGCCCTCTTGTTTCTGGTCCAAAAATCAAAACACTCCCATTTGGATAACTAACAGACCGATAACTCTCAGTTGCTTTTGTCGTTAAAGCAAATGCGGGCCTTCCATCAACCCAATTCAAAAATGCATTGAGATTTGAATGCTCAACAAGTTCGACTTTTTTCCAATAATCCAATCCTGCACGCCGTACAGCTTTTTCAGACAATGAGAATCCAAGTGGGTGAATGACATGAAGCACGGCCCCCATTCCGAGACACAGTCGACCTATATTACCCGTATTCTGGGGGATTTCAGGCTCAACCAGCGCAATATGAAGTTGCTTTGTCACTGAGTATTACTCAGCGTCTTCTTCTGGTTGTTCTTGAGAGACCTCTTCAGCCTCCACCACTTCAGGTTCAGGAGGTGCTGTATATGACCCCACAATGACTTTTGCTGGACGCAAAACGGTGTCACCAATGCGATAACCAGAAGCAAAAACTTCAATAACGACATCTTTCATTGCCGGGTCATTGACTTCATGAATCATCAAAGCCTCATGAACATTTGGATCGAATGAAGAACCAACACCCGGAACTTCCTCAAGTCCCAAAGTATTAAAAGCATTCATAAATGATGAAGAAACAATACGCAACCCATCAATATGCGAACTTTCAACGCCTGCCTTTTCAATCGCATCAATAGAGCGTTTCAGATTTTCGAAGGGTTCAAATAGACTTGATACGGCTTCTCCACGCCGTCTATCTTCATTAAATTTTGACTGTCTCTCTAAACGGTCCTTGGCTTTTTTGACTTCGTCACCTTTCTTTTGATACGCCTCTGAAAGACCTTTAAGTCGACTGCCAAGTTCGTTGACTTTATCTCTAGCGGTATCTCTTTCAGTAAATGCATTTTCCAGTTTAGCACGCAAACTATAAATGTGGTGCTTTGCACCATCAAGATCCATGAGTTCTACAGGATCTCTTTCTTCTTCAACTTCCAAGTCAGCTTCTTCTTCAATTTCTTCAGAACCATCATCGATTGTTTCAATCTCAATCTCGTCCGAGACATCGCTTTTGGCAGAAGCTTCCTCTTGTGTCACATCGGAATCGTCGTTGTTTGATGGATTTGTTGAATTTTCGGTACTCATCAGCGTTTCTCCTTGTCAAACCGATTAGGAAATAGGACATATTTGGTTGCAATAGTTAAACATGTTTCTAGGCTCTGTCAAGCCGCTTCACAAATATGACTCATAAACTGTTTCTTAAGGACATAAACCAAGATGAATAAGAGCCAACAAAAATTGTTTGTTTGGATAGGTGGTTGTCTAATGATCGGGATTTTAGCACTTACCGTGCTTTCACCACCTCCCAATAATGAAGAGAAAAAATGGACAAATCTTGAAGAATTAGTGCGCAGCCAACTGAACCTGTTGACCATCGTTTACGGTAACCAAGAATATTTCATCGAACTGTCTGGTGGAACACCTCAATGGCGCGGCCATTCCACACCGCTTGATCATCAAAAAGTTGAAACACTCGTTTCTGAAATCATCAATGTCAGTTGTGGAGATCTTCTGAACGGTTCTAATGAAGAATACGGGCTTACAAATCCAGAATGGATATTAAAAGTGAGTGGTGAGAAGAAGTATCGCACTTTAAAAATAGGTAACAAAAGTCCATTTTCAAACCACCATTATCTGGACTGTGATGAATTGGGTGGCCCGAGACTTAGCCGAAATGCTTTCTCGCTGCCAAGTCAATTTACTGATTTAATTGACTCAGACCTCATACTTATTAATCCTGATGCAATTGAAAAAGTTGCATTTTCGAATAATCATTTGATCGAACGCCTAGAGGGTACATGGAAGCTAGTACATCCACATGAGGTCATTTTAGATAATGCGAAAGTTAGCAACTGGTTGAAAGACATTGATGAATTAGATGGCCACAAATGGACTGGTCAGCTTAGTGAAAACCTCGAATTTTCACTCCAATTCGAATTTGCAAATCAAACCAAAGAGCTGAAGTTTGGAACAGCATATTCTTCAAGTGAAAGTGGTGATTTGTTTTCAATTGATGACAATATATTCAAAACTTTATCGAAGATGCCATCCGATTTCTACAGCGAAAAATTGGTACTCCGTTCAGATGCTCCTACATCAATTCATTTGTCTATAGACACCATGAAAACTTCAGCTGAATTCAATGAAGAGTGGAATGATTCAGGCAAACTCTGGAGTATCTTAAATGAAATGGCCGTTAAGCGAGTGCTTGGACAAACCACTGATGCGATCGGGGAATTGAGCCTACAGTTTGCAAACTCAGAACAGATAAAATGGACCATCGGACAAGATAAGGAACATTACCTGCTTTACTCATCAAATGAAGATGCCAACCTTCAAATAAAAAAGTCTGTATTGTCCCCGCTATTAGTGACTGCTCAGGAGTGAACGCAAAATCTCTCCGAGATCGGATGATGGCAGCAGATGAAGTTGTCGTCCTTTGACTGCAAGTAGTTCTTGTTTGAGCGTATGAGACCAGTACCAGCGATATCCAATCAATGTGCCAAATATAAACAATATAAAAAAGAGCACTATACCCATACGATTTTGCATCAGTGTTGGTTGAAGTATGCAAAATACAATTCCCATAGCCATTGCCGACAATAGAAATATTGTGTTGACCAAACGCTGTTGAAGTTTTTGGACCAACCATCTCTTCGTTCGTCGAACGCCTGGGTACCTTTTTAAAGGCTCGTCAAGTTCGTTTAACCGTGTCAATGGATTTCTTACACTGCCATCTTGGATTTGATGGACCAAGGCTAAGAATTTTAACAGAGGTACATTTCCATTTAATTGGCGTGCAATGTGTAACTGATTTCTCGATTCGGGTGCATTTCGACGGATATAGGACGCAGCCAATCTAAGCTGTAGGCCAGAGTCATGTGGGAAATGATTGACACCCATAACCAAAGCAAATTCTGTTTCAGCGTAGGCGCGCAGTTGATCTGCAACAATTGCAGCTCCCCAATAAGCTCCTCTTGAGTATGGATTTTTTTCGTAAACAGTAATGAATAAATCAAGCGCCTCAGTACTGTAGCCTTTCAACAAACTCTCGTAGCCCCGTCGAAGAAATTTTTGACTTTTAGATGTCAGTTCACCCTGAAATTGACGCATCTGAAAGCTTTCTTTGGAATCGTCCGATGCCAAAACCAAATGAATTTCTCCCACAGAATAGCTATCCCAAAGGTATTCAACCATTCCTGTATCAGTCGTTTGATTAATGCTGTGAAAGTATTGTTCATAATCAGCAGTGTTCTGAAAGACATGGAGTAAGAGCAAGTGCGGATTAGGCTCAACTCGAAATGAAAATGAGATGGTTGTCTCGCAAGTCTCAGTCAAATTGTCAATCAATGAGTGAATCAAAATAGGTGGCCGTTCGACGCCAGCGCCAAACAAGCGACGCAAATACGCAGCCACTTCGCCAGCTATAACTGGACTTAATCTTTCCGCATTGGCGCCGACACACTGAAAAGACTCCCAAGCATACCGTGCAAAGAAGGAACGGCGAAGTTGAGCAATTCGTTTGGTACAGTGCTCAATTTCAAGCTTAAGCCGCATGGGCTCATGAAATCTTAGCCGCGCATTGCGTATTCGGTATTGATACAACCGAATGGATTGTTCAAATGTGTATTCACGAATTACACCGTCACGGCCAATGATTTCAACTGGAAAGTCAATAAACTGACTATAATCCTTTGAAGGGCCTATCTGACTTACTTGGGGCTGATTGGCTGCCATCCATCGCTCTCGGAATAAACAATATCGAATATAGAGTCGATTTTACCATCTAAAAGCGCATGATGAAACGAAAAATTTGCTTGCCCGCCATCCAGACGAAGACCCCACCAACCGTAAATTGGGAAATCACTCGCAAGATATACACCAGAAAATCCACCTGAAAATTGGTTTCTTGCGTGCGCTTGGTCTTTGACCAAGTCTGGTACAGCTTGCTGATCTAAGCGTTTGAGCAAGGCCTCATCTAACTCTGGAATTAAAATTACATCGTCTTTGTAGTTGGCTGTCAGTCCTGTTGCAGAGCGACGCAGATCGTCTGCTGGAGAACCACCACCACCAGCATTAATAAACAGTGTCCCAAAAGCCTCAAAAGGTAAAACAGCTTGTGACGAATGGCCTCCAGCGGAGATGACCGCTTTTAATTTGAGCATTGGTGCTGTGTCTTCTATCAACTCTGTGAGTTCAAGAGGCACACCTGTGGGATTCATTGAAAGCTGCTTTCCACTTAAGTCGAATACAGGTAAGTGCATAAAGACCATCAAGGCATCATAATCACCCATCAGGTTGGAATGTAGCCAATTGATTTGCTCGTTCCACCGGGCACCAAGCCCAATTTTATCCGAATCCAATACAATCATTCGCCATTTAAAACCTTTGCTGACCACATCAAAAGAGTACCAGGTTGAAATGCGGTTTAATCCGATATTGTATCCAACATTGGGGAACACCTTATTCCAAGTCTGATTGTCGTTGTCTCCGTGCCGTTCAAAATCGCCCATAACAGGCAAAAGAGAGTTGCTGTTTAGAGCAGGATGTGTTTCAAATGTCTTGGTCCATGTTTTTCCTTTTCCGTTTACAACAATGTCACCCATTAAAATGATCGCATCAGGTTTGGATGCTGACATGTTCCCAATTATCCGTGTACGAAGTTCCTCATCTCCACCTGAACGGCCAGCAGGTAAATCAGTACGACGAATGAGAGGTCTGGTATTGCCTACAATGGCAAACTCAACTGATTCATCAACGGTAACAACCTGAGTGTCTGTGGCATAAATCTTTGCTTTTGGAATGGGCTTTGCAGCAAATACAATATGCGCTGTCAAAAGAAAATGAAGCATTGTTGTCCCCAAAGTTTTGAACGGATGGTTTACTCAACAGTGACGGATTTAGCTAGATTCCTTGGCCTGTCAATATCGCAACCCAATGCGAGCCCTGTTTTGTACGCCAATAGTTGAAGTGGTAACACACTGAGCAATGGACTGAACATTTCAGAACATCGTGGAATGGCAATTGAAATGTCTCCTTCAGAAGCAATGGGGTCACCCTCAGTATGAATAAGGGCAATGCGAGCGCCTCTTGCTCTGCATTCCTGAAGGTTTGAGAGTGTCTTATCTTTTAAGGGGTCGTCCGGCGCAATTACAATGACCGGAGAATCTTTTTCTAGCAACGCAATGGGACCATGTTTCATTTCACCTGACGGATAAGCAATGCAAGGAACATAAGCTACTTCCATAAGCTTTAGAGCACCTTCGGCAGCCACAGGTGCGGAGTATCCACGGCCAAGGAAAAAGACCACTTTGGCTTCGCTGACCCATCTAACAAGTGGATCTAGATGGCCTGGAGACTTCAAATACTGTTCGACAAGATCTGGCATTTGAGAGAGTTCCTCTGCAAACCGCTTTCCTTGATTTGGAGACAAATGCCGAGTACGAGCTATCTGCAGGGTAAACAAACTAAGAGCAGCCACCATATTTGAGAATGCTTTTGTTGAGGCAACTGCCATTTCAGGCCCAGAATGAATGTAAACCCCTTTGCCACATTCCCTCGCAATGCTTGAACCAACAACATTGACCACCCCCATGACTTCTCCACCTTTCAACTTCACTTCCTTAACGGCACCCAAAGTATCTGATGTTTCGCCTGATTGTGTGACCGCAAAAAATAGGGATTGTGGGTCAATCACAGGATTTCGATGTCTAAACTCACTTGCAATCTCTGCTCGGGCAGGTATTCTTGCCAGCTTTTCAATGGCAATGGCGCCTACCTGACAGGCATAGTATGCGGTACCACATCCCAACAAACCCACTCTAGTAATCTGAGTGAGCTTGTGAGGCGACATCACCAATCCGCCCAAATGCGCTGTGCCCTGTTCAATGTTTATTCTCCCGCTAAGGCAGTGACGAAGGGAGTCAGGTTGCTCATAAATCTCTTTGAGCATGAAGTGAGGATAGTCGCCTTTCTCACCGTCTGTCCATTGTTCTTCAAGGAGTTCGTAGATTGAATCTGCGGCCCTGCCATCTAAACGGAAGACTTGTATGTCATCCGCTGTCACCTGAGCAATTTCACCATCAGATAAGAATATGACTCTACGGGTGTGTGGGGCCAAGGCATGTGGATCACTCGCCACATAGTTTGAGTCATCATCTCCAACACCAATGACTAAAGGTGACCCATTCCGTGCGCAAATGACACTCTCGGGATGGTCTTTAAACATGACAACAATTCCCCATGTCCCTCTCACAATTCGCAATGCCTGACGGACTGACTCGAAAGCGTTGTTTTCAGTTGCTTCAGAATGGCCATTTCCAAATGGTCCCTTTCCCGCATACAAATGCGCAATTATTTGAACGAGCACCTCTGAGTCAGTTTCGGAATGAAACTCTGTACCCGCTGCTTTAAGTTGGTCACGAAGCACATTGGCATTTTCAATAATCCCATTATGAACCATGACGACTTGATTATTCTGAGAACGGTGTGGATGTGCATTGGCTTGGGTCACACCACCGTGTGTGGCCCACCTTGTGTGAGCAATACCTGTACCTGTTGAGGGTGGATCGTTCAATTCCTCTTCGAGATTTTGAACCCTGCCCACAGCCCGTCGAACATAAAAACCTTCATTGCGTTGCACAGCAATACCTGCTGAATCATATCCCCGATACTCAAGACGCCTGAGGCCTTGAACCAATACCGGAATTGGATTTTTTGGACCAATATAGCCAACGATGCCACACATGATTTAATCCTTTGAATAACACTTGAGCAATGCTTGTTCTGCTGCAGCAGGCAAATATTTGCTCACAGAACCGCCATTGATTGCGATTTCTTTGATCAACGATGAAGAAATAAAAATATTTTTGGGCTCTGACAGCAAAAAAACAGTTTCAATTTGGGGTGCCATGTCCATGTTTGCCAATCCAATTTGAAACTCAAACTCAAAGTCTGTGACTGCACGGAGTCCTCTCAAAATGACATTGGCTTTGTTTGATTGGCAAAAGTCAACCAAAAGACCTTGAAAGGTAGTAATCGATACATTTGACAGATGGCTGGTCGCTGAATCAATGATTCCGACCCGTTCATCAAGACTCAAAGTGTATCGCTTTTTGGGATTTTCTCCAACGGCAACAATCAGTTCATCAAATAGCTCAGAACCACGAGTCACAATATCAAGATGCCCAAATGTCATTGGATCAAATGAACCTGCATAAACCGCACGCCGTTTTGACACATTTACCTCCAGTAATGTCCTACTTAACGCCATAAAGGTCAATTCGCACGGCTAGTCTGAGAAAGAATGTCTCCGGCAAAGCACATCACTTTCACAAAAATTGATACTTGTTATTTCCTACCCACGCCCATACCCATTCAGTGTGGACAGGGCATGGATAAGACCACAGGTCAAATCAAAACATTAATGACATCTGTGTGGGGTAAAAAAAACAATCCAGTGTCATCATTGGAGCAATAACAACAAAGATAACGAAAAGATTATCAATGAAAATAAAGCACATATGGATTGGTGTCATATATCACCATGGTAAAAGCGAAAAAAGTATGTTCTATACAGTCACTAAATGTCGTACCTTTTGACTTCCCATAAACAAACTTTTTATCTTCATTTCAACGAGAGACCTTGTGACCTGTGGGTAATGTGGTACTTTGAATGAAAGTTGGTTTCATTTGGTTGTCCGTCAATTGATGAACTCGCTACAAATTGGGTAAATAAATGTTGACAGTGTCCATTATCATCATTGGTGATGAAATATTAAGTGCAAAGTTTACTGACGAAAACACGCCATTCCTTTTGTCCCAATGTTCTGAACTTGGCGTGACAGTTCGGACCGTTCGTATCATTTCAGACAAACTATCAGAGATTACTGCGGCCGTCTCAGAAGAAGCCTCCCGCTCGGATTATGTATTTACGACCGGTGGTGTGGGAACAACACATGATGATCGTACATTGAAAGGAATAGCAATGGCGTTTGGAGAGTCACTGGTTCGCAATTCCACACTGGAAAATATTATTCGTTCGAAAATGGCCGACCGCCTGACCGAAGCAGCACTTAGAATGTCTGATGTTCCTGAATCAACAATCCTATGGGACACTAAGGATGGTTTTTTTCCGCAAATTGTGGTTCACAATGTCATTGTTTTTCCTGGCGTTCCATATATACTCAAGAAGAAATTCAACGCCATAAAAGAGCGTTTCCGTCAGAGTGCATTTATTGTAGAAAAATTATTTCTTAATGTTCGAGAGTCTGCGATCGCAGACACATTGAGCAATATACAGGACAATCATCCCAATGTTCAAATCGGGTCCTATCCACGCCACAACGAAGGCTCAGTAAAGCTCATTTTTACAGTTCAATCTAAAGCGCAAGATGCCGTTTCCGCTTGTTCTGAGGAACTAAGAAAGGCGTTTTCGAATTACTTGTTGCCAAATCCTGAAGAAGAGTCAATCAGCGACAGTTGAATGTCTTCATTCCGCAATGATACTGTTTTTTGCGCTAATGTTGACAAACCGATACCCGATAAATCATTAAGGTCGAACCAATCCACATCGACATAATCACTGATGGAATCCAACTCTCCATCACAATCAATGGTAAATACAGTGACTTCCAAGTTCATATGAGTCAAAACATGCTTTATAGTGCCAAGTTTATGAAACTCTTTCAGATGAACTTTCGATTTGCTGAACCAAAATGAATCCACATCAGTGCTATCCTCAGGCTCGACAAAAAATGTCGGGGGCTCATACAACCCACCAAAGAGTCCTTTTTGCGGTCGCTTACACATCAATATTTTGTTGCCTCTAATCCATAGAAACGATTGGAGAAACCGTCTTGCTTTCTTTTTTTTTGGTGGTTTAACTGGGTATTCTGAAATGTCTGAATGCATATGTGCCATACAATTGTTCACGAGCGGGCAACGGTGACACTTCGGATTTTTACTTGTGCAGATTTGGGCGCCCAAATCCATCAAAGCTTGGTTGAAGTCTCCTGCCCTACCAGCTGGTAAAACCTGACGGGCAATTGTCCACATGGCATTTCGATCACCTTTGTCACGGAATAAACGAGACAACACTCGATGATGATTTCCATCTACTGCTGGCACATCAAGACCCAAAGCGATTGAGCCGATTGCACCAGCAATGTATGGCCCAACGCCTGGCAATGCTTGCAGTTCCTTTACCGTAGACGGAAAAGAACCCGCCGTTTGTATCAATCGAACTGCTTTAAGTAAGTTTCTGGCTCTTGAATAGTATCCCAACCCAGCCCAAAGGGCCATGACATCGTCATCTGATGCTGCAGCTAGAGATTGAATTGACGGATATTGGTTGATAAAACGATAGAAATATGGCAGAACAGTTTTGACCTGCGTCTGTTGGAGCATGTATTCACTGAGCAAGACCCAATATGGATTGGGATTGTCACGCCACGGCAATTCCCGCCTATGAATGTCATACCATGCTAAAGTAATGCGAGCGATGGGATGATTATTATCTATCGTTGAGTTTGAATCTGTCATGTATGGTCCGCCTCCCTCACCCGCAGAAATAATGGCATATGCCCCTTGGTGGGCTTGGTGTGGTTCAATCCTTGTTGGTTTAGTCATAATGTCCATTGGATATCGAGCCAAATCAGGTCCGCAATTAAAGTTGTTCTGGTACTCACTGGCATGGACGATTTTGCTTACGGCTCCAACATTATTTCTCCCCGTTGACCTCATTTGGGGGGCCTACCCAACGCTGGATAAAAAAACCAGTCTGCTTATGTATCTTGATCATGCCCACGGGCTTCCAATAGACAATATCGATGTGCTAAAGGGACATACACCATTATTTTTGATTGGAATCCACATAAGCCATTTGTGGGTAACTGAAATTTTTGATGTACTTTTCAGTACATGCCAATCCATAAACTTCCACTCATTGTTTAATCTTTGGTTGAGTACATTTGTTGCTGGTCTTTTTATAGAAAGGCGCATACCAAATCACATTTGGTGTAGCCTAATTGGTGGATTGTCATTTGGGCTTTCGCTACATCAATTCCGTGAAATACAATGGTATACCATTGAAAAGACCGGCATCTATTGGCTTCCCTTGTTCTTATTCGTCTTAGATATGACAATAGAAAGGAAATCAAAATCCCTGATACCGGCACTCATCTGGATGGGCAGTGCAATGTACAATTTGTATGCCAGCCTTCTATTGGCAGGCTGTGGGTTTATTTATGGCTTGTTTTACCGTACCAAAACAGCTTGGTTTACATTGTCTTTCTGTATATTAGCGGGTATGACCATTGGTGGTTTGCAATATACCCTAATGACTCTCGGACCTGAAATAGCAACTGAGGTGGCTTTTCAAAATAGAGCTGCTCTTGATACCGTACAATTGTGGCCACCAATGTGGAATAGACTTGAGATGTGGTGTTTTATATCACCATTGATGGTAATTGGGCTTTGGGTAACCACAGCCAAAAAGCAACAAAATATACTGGATTTAGCCATCGCATTGTCATTCGTTTTACTCTCGTTTGGCCCCGAACTGATTTCGGGTGTTCGAAATCCAGTTTACTTGATGTTTTCGCAAGTTCCGGGAATGTGGCGTATGGCTAAACCAGAGTTCTTTTTTACAGTGGTTTATCTCTTGCTTTGCCTTTGGATGGCCAAAGGCCTTTCAATTCTTGGTTGGAACTCGTATCCGAAAAGACTATTGACGGCTTTCGTGCTAATATGGGTAATAAGTTGTCGGCTGCATCCTGTTTATCCAGAATATTCCCAATACAAACCAGCCAAACTTGATCCCAACTGGGAAGAGCGCGTATTTCAAGGTCCAACAGACGATGAACATCTATTACCGACCCATCAAAAATGAAGTTTCGACTTTTAAATCAGCTGCACAACTTGGACTTCCTGTATTATTGAAGGGTCCAACAGGCTGCGGAAAAACACGGTTTGTTCGCTATATGGCCGAACAGTTGGATTTAAATCTAATCACAGTCTTGTGCCAAGAAGACCTTACTGCAGCAGACCTCACAGGCCGTTATCTCATTAAAGGCGGAGATACGGTTTGGCAGGATGGCCCCTTGACAGCAGGTGTTCGTTCTGGCGCCATAGTTTACCTTGATGAAGTGGTTGAGGCACGCTCGGATGTATTGAGTGTCATCCATTCACTTACAGATGACAGACGCATACTAAGCCTTGAACGAACAGGAGAAATCATTCAAGCTCCAAAAACTTTTATGCTTGTGGTTTCATACAACCCAGACCCGCAAAACATGCGCAAAAGGCTTCAAAGTGCAACTCAACAGCGGTTTGTATCAATGACCTTTGATTATCCAGGTGCAGAGATTGAGTCTGAAATCGTTTCACATGAAAGTGGGCTGAACATAGATGACTCTAAAAGACTGGTATCTCTTGGTCAATCTACGAGACGGTTACAGCAACTTGGTCTTCACCAAGGTGCTTCCACCCGTTGCCTCATTAATGCAGGCCTACTTTGGAACTCAGGAATGAAACCTGAAGGGGCCATCCAAACGACTTTGATTAATTCCCTCACTGATGATTTGAGTTTAAGAGAAGCTCTTGAAACTCTTGTGGAAGATACTTTCTAATGGGTGCCCCCACTTGGCCACCTACGCCCGAAGAGGCATTAAAACAAACCAGACAAGAATATGGTGCCACGCAAGGACAATTTTTAAGTCCTGAAGATTTTGAAGCTGAATGGCTCAGAGTAATATTGTCGAAACCCACATTTCAGACACAATCTAAAGGTACAGAACTTTCAGAGCACATTGACTTTCTCAGGTACTGGATGGGTTTGAATGCTCTAGAAGTGTTGCCCATCTATCCAACTGAGGGTCATGCAGCACAAGACTTTGATTCCTATCTATTGCCAGGGCAAATCGGAATGTCATCGGATGACTCCAAGATTTCTTGGCGGATAATGTTGATCATTCAATCCCAAGTTCGTCAACTGGGTATCCATCGAAACAAACCATTACTGAAGGAATTAAATGACGACTGGTCACTTCGTCAGCACATGTTGCTACTGATTGGTGCCCTGTCTCACAATGAAACGAGAAGATTGTGGTCCCAATTACATACACCTTCAAACATTGCCAAACTGTATCTAGGCCAAACTGAAATTAACAGCCAAGACCTCCCACCAGAAATCTTGGCTTATGTGAATTATTCAGTCGAAACACCGAAACAACCACTGGTTTCATATGTGCAGAATGCGATTAACAGTGTTCTTTCAAGCCCCACAATCACTCGATTAGCTTGCCTTCAAAATGAGGCACAAAAATTAAAAACTTGGTTTCGAAAAAAACGTTACGGAATCCCTCCCAATCCATTTGTAATCGGAAGTATTCGTCCAAGTTGGATTGACAATGCACTCAAAGTAAATCGAACTGTAGTTGATGCTTGGAAAGCGGGTCCCAAACCTTTACGGCTATTAAATAAGGTACTCAGAAGACAAAAGCAGCCGCAAGTATTGACTGATTTGAACCCCGTTGCCACCAAATCATCATCGCATTGCACACTTGATGAGTGGAATGGAAGTCAGTGGCAAAAGAACTGTGTCTCATTCAAAGAGACTGACACTCTGCCCAAGGACAACAAACGCTATCTTCAGATCATTGAACACCGAAGAAATGAGGCCGAAATACTAAGAGACTCCCTTGCGAGTTTATTTACTGACCAGAAAAGAAGACATCAATCGTTCAAGGGCGAAGAGATTGATCTCGATGCCTTTGTTCGAGCGAGAACACAGCTCGCAATCGGTACAACGCCAAGAGAAAACTGGTTCATAGAGACCATCGAAACACAAATAATGCCCAAAATTACTGTGCTGATTGATGCAACAGGATCGGCTCATTATCGATTTCAGCAAGCACAGCAAGAAGCCCTCGCATTACTCACATTTGCCAGTATTGGTCTTCCTCTCGAATGGGAAGTTTGGAGTTTTGCTGGCGAAAGCGAGGGTTTGATAAACTTAAGATGTTTTAAGCGCTTTTCAGATCGACCTACCACACTTCAAACACGGCTAGACTCACTGACTGCATCTGGCGGGTCGAGACTTGGTGCTGTATTAAGATGGCAATCTAGGCGAGCGTCATCCTCTAATCATTTGGTACTTTGGTTTAGCGATCTAATACCTGAAGACGGAAAATCATACGCACTTGAGCATGCAGAACTCGATCTGTGGATGTCTATCCAAGAACTCAAAAGCCAACAACAGCTGCATTGTTTTGATTTTGCAGGTCGAATTGAAGTTGAAAAGGCCCAACGGTTATTGGGTAAAAAACAGTATACACGTCCAAAAAGAATAGACAACTTTCCGGGTTTATTCGCTTCTGTCCTTCTGTTGTATTTGACAGAGTGAACAGTCGAATGCCTGAAAGCGTCTCACTCATTGAACACCACACTTACATGTCAAATGTTATGACGAGCTGATTTTCATTGATAAATCCGCCCAGGTGGCCTGATGGATGAGACCACCCATGCTGACTACATCAATACCAAGATGTTGTATTCGCTGTATCCGCTCACCAGTCATGTTTCCACTGGCTTCAATCATAACTCTACCAGCGGCAAGTTCTATGGCTTGCTTAAGTTCGATGTCGGACATATTGTCAAGCATAACGGCATCAGCACCAGCCTCAATCGCCTCAAGCAGTTGATTGAGATCTTCGACTTCAATTTCTATCTTGAGAAGATGATGTGCATGAGACTTTGCTGCTGCAATGGCCGCATTTATTGAGCCGACTGCCGCAATATGATTGTCCTTGATGAGAATGCCGTCATATAACGCAAAACGGTGATTACCTCCGCCACCTGCTCTAACGGCAGCCCGTTCCCACTTACGCCATAATGGCGTTGTCTTTCGAGTGTCTACAACCTTGATGTTGGAAATGCCTTTGACCACACTTGCCGTATGCGTACTGATGCCAGACATTCGCATCATTAGGTTTAGCGCAACACGCTCCCCACTCAAACAGGCACGTGCATTTCCAGAAACTTTGGCAACAGGCGAGCCAGAAAGAATAATCGCCCCATCAGCAACCAAAGGAACATAAGTCACGCCAAGCTGTCGAAAGACTTCGAGTCCGAGTTCGTGACCAAAGAAGACCATGTCTTGCTTTGCACGAATAACAGCTTCTATCGATTTATCCGCTGGTATGGTCGACTCTGCTGTGACATCTCCATTTCCAATGTCCTCGGCAAGTGCAGCCCGTATTAAATCCGAAAGCACCATCCGACTAGCCCTCAAGCTCTAAACGAGCATGTTTTAACAGAACTAGCTTTTCGGCTGCGGCGTCTCTTTTGACTTTGAAACCATCAATGATGTGAGCAGGAGCGCGAGAAGTGAATTTTTCGTTGCCAAGTTTTTTGTCCAAAAATCCAAGGTCTTTCTCTGTCTTTTGGATTTGCTTATCAAGACGGGCTCTTTCTTCGTCTAGGTCAATGACATCACTCAATGGAATATAGATATTTTGGCCATCGACCACCACTGTTGCGCAGACACCTTCTTTTCCTCCCTGATGTATTCCATCCACACGGGCAAGCTCTTTGAGACCAATTGCGTGTTTGTGTAAGATATCCGTCTGTTCGGCACGGATTTTCATGGGTATTGAAAAAGCGATTTGTAATTCTGAACGCACAC
>JAYYJC010000263.1:0-3368 GCA_036146655.1 Myxococcota bacterium
GAAAACTTGTGACGCTGTGAGACCATCATATATTGGAGACCAACGCATTCCACCATCCATACTTTCCCAAACACCATCCGAACCGATGCTGAATAGGTGGCCTGGTTCATCTTTCCAAGTCACAATTTGTCGAGTTCCGGAAAGTGGATTTTGTCCAATTGGATAGAGACTTTGGAGTAAATCGTCTGATCTCAGTATTCCACGATGGGTTGCTAACCACAGTCCGCCTTCAACAACAGGATCAAAGGCAACATCTTCCGAAGCCAGATCTGCGTATCTTGGGGGCAGTGTTTTTCCCCACTTGACTGCATCTAATGAAATGAATGTGCCTTCAGATGTCGCAGCCATTAAGATGTCGCCCTCTGCAGCCAGTGCTCTAATTTCGAGAGATTGTAAACTTGAATCTGACGGTGCCCAAGAAATCCCTCCATTCCTTGACCACCATATTCCCTGCTCTGTTGCTGCGAGCAGTGTGGATTTAAATCGAATAACTTCCCGTGTTCTTGGAAGTTCTTCTATTGCGTACCATGTTGAACCGTTGTCGGGAGAACGGTAGCAGGAGTCCAAACGACAGGCAAAAACAGACAATGTAAAATCGTCTTGAAACAAACTCAGTGGCGGTCGTATGCTTTGTGTACCACCTCTGACTCGGTCTCGAATGGGATCAAAGATTGACTGCTCAATTTCGTCAGCAACATCATCCGGTATAACTTCAACCAATTCATCGTCTTCATTGAAAACTTCTTCCGTGTCATCGGTATTCAATTCATCAATGGTGGCTTCAGCATCAAGTAACAATTGCTCAGGGTCAATTTCGTCAAAATCAAGCGAGCGACCTAAGACTTGGCGCCAAGTGCCAGAGCGTTGCATGGTGTAAACAAGTCCAGAACAGGACATGGCCATGAGATCACCAGTATTGAGAACTTCAATGGCACAAACAGATTGTGACAAGCGCAGTTTTGACCAACTGTATTGACCTGCAAATTGAATGGGCTCGTCTGATGTATCTTCAGGTGCTTTCAAGGGCTCATCAAGTGGCATTTGAATGGATAGATTACTACCCCTCTCAGATGCATCCGGCTCCTGAGCATCAGCCGTAAATACAGCAAGGCAAAGCACTAACCAGAGCATCATTCCTCCAGTCCATTTTGTATTCTGTCAGATGCTCTCTGGCCACATCATTCTCTAGAATAATTATCTGCCGTTGGTTAGATCTCATCCATGTCATGAGAAGGGTCGAATACATCTGCAAATGACTTCACGAGTTGTGACAATGGTTTGTTTCTAAGGTGGACTGAGCCTACGGCTGACCAAGTGTGAATCTTATCGGCTTGACCCAAGCGACTTAATACGACTATCTTTTTGAGTGCTGGCTGGCTTTCGTCAACAAGGCGCTCTAATTCCGACCGAACTTGTGGCGTCAAGAACTCAATATCTACGATAAGAACTGACGATTCTGATGCACCTAACCAATAAGCAGCCCGAAATGGGTTTGATACCAATTGAAAGGTGTTCGAATTGAATGGTGAGCCACGGAAACCGTTGAAACAAACTTCGATGTACTCTTTAATCAGACCAGCATAGTCTGCATCCTGAGTCAGAATTATGACATGTTCGTTTTTAAAAGCATTTTGCGAGGTGCTTTGATTCAGGTTGGAGAATACATAACGGTTCGAGAACTTATCTACCTCGAGTTCGTCATACCTCCGGTGACCACCTGGCGTGCGTAAGCAAGTTAGGAGACCACGGTTGGTCCAATTAATAACCGTTTGAGTGGTAACCCCAAGTTTAAGTGCGACCTCTTTGGTCGTAAAGCCCATGAGTAACCTAAGCCTGATAAAACAATTATTGAATTCTGAAAATAAAGGTGGTTTCACCCACTTTTATCTCTTCGCCACCAAATAGCCTTCTTTCATTGATGAGTTCGCTGTTCACAACAGTACCATTTGATGAGTGTTGATCTTCAATGTAGAACTGCGAAGAACGGCGGAACAATTTACAATGATGCCGAGATACTTTTGAATCACCTTTAATGACAATGTCATTGTCTTGTGAACGGCCAATGGTGTACTTTTCACCCGTAAACGGATAGGTACGCTCGTCTGGGGTTCCTGCATCACGAATGAGTATGGCGGTACGAACAGAATTGTCGGAAGGCTCACTTTCAGCTTCTTCTGCTTCCACTTCAGGTTCATTGTCAAATGTCAGTTCAGGTCCATCAAGACTTGGAAGGTCAGGAAGTTCATCTCCAAGTGACTCAAATCCATCATCCAAGTCAATTTGTTCGCCCATAATGTCAAAGTCATCTTCTTCGAGATTTTGATCGCCCAAAATATCAAAGTCGGGATCTTGATAGTTGTCTTCAGACATTGCAAAATCAATTTCTTCTGCGTCAAACTGAGACGCCTCATATGTGTCAAATGGAGAGTTCTCGTCAGATTGGCTGCTAGGTAGTGCGTCTTGGGACTCAACTTGTTCTTCAGCCTCTTCTTCTACTTCGACTTCGTATAATGGTTCATCGAGCACAAGATCTTCGGGTTCGAGCTCAACAATCTCTTCTGGTTCTTCGATTTGCTCTGGTTCAGGAGAATGTTCTTCAAAGGCAATTGAGAAACCAGATACTTCCTGCCAGCGGTTTAATATGTCTTCTACATCCGACTTATCGCTGGTTAGTTTATCGAGTTGACCGTTAATGCCTTCAAGATTGTTACGCAGGTGACTGGACTCTTCCTCAAAAGATTTTTCAGTCATTAGGCCAATGGTCTTTTTCAATTCAAGTTCTTGAAGTTTGGTCTCTTCAATTTCTTTTGACTCATCTATTTCATTGATTTCATTTTGTGTTTCACTCAAGAAAAACTGGGCATCTGAAATGAGCGGTTCAATCTGTTTTGTAATGTCTGAAATCTTTTCTTGAAGTTCAGCAACAACTTTTTTGATGACATCTTCGCTGAAAGTCGTATTTTGTTCAAGCGCTCTTTCAATAAAGCCTTTGGTTTCAGCGTATTCATCGATTAATGAGGATAAATTGGTAATGTTTGCAAGCATGTCTGTCCCTTTTCCGATAATGCCATGGTGAGTATCGACAGTCAATGTGAGGTCAAATTAGTGGCAGATGTGGACCTAATTAGCGCAATCCGCAACTGTCATCCAGTTTTATATGATCTTGATAGTCTGTGGTATAACCGATTTGAATGTCTTTGACAGCCCAGATTCTGAACAAGACCATCGTCGCAGCGAACGGAAGTACCACGCCCCAGTTTTCTGCACCAAATACACCATACATTGTCCCCCCCAATAAAACACTGTCATAAGCAGCAAGACTTATCCAGTCAGTGCGAGAAATTCGACTATTACTTGAGGCCATCCTC
>JAYYJC010000264.1:0-16586 GCA_036146655.1 Myxococcota bacterium
CGCTTGGCATGCACATGGCCATTGCCAGGGAAAAGTTCGTCGTGGCGTGGTTTGGACTGAGCTGTGCGCAAGAGATCGACCTCTTTGACCGAGGAGTTAAGCTCACATCACCAGTCAGGTGTGGGCCCTGCTGGAAAAGCAGTTGTGACGAGCCCATCAAGTGCAATACCCTCGTCCCAGTCGATTGGATCGTGGATGCTGTATTGCAGGGCTTGCCGTAAATCGAAACAAACGAAACAGTCCTGTTTTCAATTCTCAAAAGTGCTAAAGCAATATGGGCATTGGAATTATTTCCCTGAAGACATCATCCGCCCCATTACAATCAGACAATGCCGTTGAGTGATTCATTTTGTACCGGAATCACCGTGTTGTGTTGGCCAATGCGAGTGCAAGCCCAAACGCCAACTCTTCTGGCCGATCAATATTCACACGGAGAAAACACACCGATGACACCACCCCCCAGAACCGAGTAATTGTCAGTGTAGTTACTGAGAACAATCTCTCCCAAACCGTCCTGATCAAAGTCACCGCCCGCCAATCCGGATTGTACATCTTCAAAATGGAAGTCTCCTTCGGTGAATTGAAGCGTTGTGGGCTGCGCATTCTGACCCGTGTCAAGACCGGTGTCGTTTTGTGCGTTGAGCAGCGACTGAATCGAGGACCCAAGAAAGATAGACGTGTTCCACTGCGCATCGGCGTCCGATGCGTACCAGTTAAAGCCAATGTCGGACAAGCCGTCGCCATCAAGGTCACCGAGGGTCTTAACAAAAGAGTAATTGGTGTTGTTATAAGTCCACTCATCGTCGTCATGGCCCTCAAAAATTAATGACGTCACATCACCGAGGCTTTGGTACGGATTTGAAGGGTCCAAGTTGGCGGACAAGACCAAATTGTAGTTCGGTAAATGGTAAATATTGGGGTGCTCGGACAATATAAGATCATCAGTACCATCACCGTCAACGTCACCGGCGTTGCCAATGATGCGCCCAACAAGGGTGTCCTCCGACGTTCCGTGGATGGCCAGATCGGCGTCAAGGTGAGACAAGACACGCGGTTTTGTGGCAAGGGAGGCCCCAAGGTAGATGGCGACAAAATTCTCGTAGCTCGAACTAAGGTAGTAACCACTGTACACCACCACAACATCTTTGACGGAGTCACCGTCGACATCAAGGTTGAGGGCATGCGACACAATTAGGCTCGGGGTTCCGGTGAATACCTTGTCGGCGGTCGAGAGGTCCACCAAACCACTCAGGGTGTTCAATGTAGACCCGTAGTAAAGGTAGGCCTTTCCAACGGTCAGGAAATTTTCCGTCGCACCACCGGCAATCATCATGAACTCACCGAGACCGTCCTTGTCGAGATCCCCGACTCCGTAGACTCGGCTCAAGCCTGCGCTTGAGTTTGGCCCCGCCCATTCCAGATCTTGGTTGGCTGCCGTAGAACCGTTGCCCGGGTTGGCAAAGTTGGTGCTCAAGTACAGGGCCACATAGCCCGGGCGGTACAGACCGGTGAACTCGTACCCGCCAAAGCTGTACCCATATGCGTACTCGGAAAGACCGTCTCCGTCAATATCGTCGATCACGGCGTAGGGAAAGCGGTTCGACCAGTCTGCAACATAGGATTCTTCGCTCCAAAGGTAGTCATTTTCCGTGAGAACAGGAGCAGCGTCGTTTAAAAGGGTTCCCGGAAAGAGCCGGTGGTACTTATTTTCAAACAGCCCTTGTCCGGAGGATATTAAAATATCGGCGACACCGTCACCGTCGAAATTTCCAATGCCTCTTGCCAGAACGCTCACATTTTGGTTGTTGGTTCCTTCAATTCGAAAGCGGGCGTCTTCAAAGGTTTGTGCCACCGGACAAAGGTTCCACGATCGGTCTGACAGACCGTCACCGTCAAAATCGGTCAAACATGCGTCGGGATCCGTTTGCGGAGCCGCACCCACATATGTGTATTCAACGGTATCGTTGCAGTCTTCGCCGCCAATGACGGTGGTTTCGGCTTGCACCACCCCGTTGAGGTCCCTGTACGAACAGGAATGAACGCCACCCTCCCACTCGACCGGATCGAACCCACCACATTCAACGAAACAGTCGAAATCGTTGTCGACCTCGTCAGATGGAAATCCACCGTGAACAAACAGTGAATTGCAGTCGTCATAGAGCCCATTACAGCGTTCATCGGCGCCGGGATACCGGTAGGCGCGGGTGTCATCGCAATCGTTTCCTCCCAAGACCACTTGTGTCGGGTGCTCCCAGAGTACCGCCGAAACATCCAGGGAACATTCTACATAGCCATCAAGGTCACCGTCGAGTTCGTTGTCAAGCGGAGTGGTACCCCCCGTCGGGTCGTTTTAGCAAAGGTCCAAATTGCCGTTGCACAAATCAAGGTGGGCGACACCGTGCACCGAATCGTCTTGCGGGTGAACCCAGTCGTCGGTGTCGTCGCAGTCGTCTGGATTGTCAACATAGTTTTGGGGCTGTTCACAAATTCGAATGACGAACGACGGGTTGCCGTAGCCATCTCCGTCACTGTCGGGGAACCACTCCGGCAGATCCACAAGGGGCACGCCGTATGTCGTGTCACCGTCGCAATTCTCGTCCACTAGGGGCGTACACAACTCGTCGGCTTCGGGATGGATGAATGAATCGAAGTCGTTGCAATCGCCATAAACGGACACGTGCCCCGCCGGCGGCGTGCACTGGACCAGACTCTGGGTTTCGTCGCCATACAAGTCACCATCGCCGTCGAGGTACCAGGTCGGTGATCCCACCGCCGGATCAGGCCCGTTGTCCTCATCCGCAACCCCGTCACAATCGTCGTCCTCACCATTGCAGGCTTCGATTGCGGAGGGATTTTGAGTGGCGTCGAAATCATCGCAATCAGTGCCATCAAGAACATAACCGCTGGGTTGGTACATGGGACACACGAGCAGAACCTCGGAGGCGTTGCCAAAGCCGTCACCGTCACTGTCGAGGTGGTAAGCCACGACATCGGCGGCGTCCACCTCGTCAATCAGACTGTCACAGTCGTTGTCAACGGTGTCGCAGACCTCGAAAACACCGGGGTTGGCGTCGGCGTTGCCGTCATCGCAGTCGGTGTTGTTCAAAACAAAACCGCTGGGTTGAAAGCACGCCCGTTGATTGATCAAAATATTACCGTAGCCGTCACCATCGGCGTCACGGTACCAAATCTCGGCATCACTTGCACTTGCGTCATTTACGAGACCGTCGCAGTTTTCGTCTTTGCCGTCGTCGTCGCAGACTTCCACACCACCCTCAACGCCTTCCACGAACGGATGGCTTTCGGCGTGGTTGTCGTCGCAATCGTTGTAGTTTTCAACATATCCCGGCGGGCCATCCCCATTTTCATCTTCGCATTTCGTTTCCGGATAGTGGATGCTGCCAAAACCGTCGCCGTCTGTATCGGCGTACCAGACCGGTGCATCCGGCCCCTCATAATTGTCAACAAAGCCGTCGCAATCGTTGTCGAGCAGATCACACTGCTCGATGCCGTCCGGATTGACATTGACTTCCGAATCGTCACAATCAAATGCAAGCTCACCACCTCGAAGCTTGGCTTCGACATATCCGTCGGGCTTATTGAGCTCACAGGCCAAGACCTTGGAGTTTTCAGTGCCAAAACCATCGCCATCTACATCTTCATACCAATCTTGAATGTCGATCGGCTGATCGTCTAATGCCCCGTTGCAGTCGTTGTCGAGGCCATCGCATATTTCAACTTGATTGGGGTTTTGAGCAACATTTAAGTCGTTGCAATCGCCTTCTTCTTCGGTAAAACCATCTTGATCGTAGTCGTGACTGCGATTTTCAACAAAAGTATTGGCTTTTTGCTCGTCGAAATTGGGAAAGCACGCAGGCAAAAGTAAAATCAATATGGCGGAAAGCATCGTCAAACCCAAAATAAGAGGTTGGTGGTTGGTTTAAGCTCAATGAAATACCACACCGTCAAGCCTGATTTAACATGGTGTAAACCCGTCTGAAAAAAAGCCGAATCACACATCAAAAGCTCAATTCTCACAGGGGCTAAAAGCCGCATAGCTGTGGCTGTATTTCCCACCCATGATAACATCCGCCTGACCATCGCCATCGAAATCACTCAAGGCGATAGAATATCCCCATTGAAGCCCTTCATTACCGTTTACACCGCCTTGTCCGGAAACGCCCGTAAAGATGTGATCTGCATCATTCAGAGAGATTGAAGAACCAAGCGCAGGCAATGAGGCCCCCAAAAAAAGATTGGCTCGGCCAATGTTTCCTTCCCCGTACAAATCATTAAGATACTGTCCAAAGACAATGTCTTGTAAGCCATCCCCATCGGCATCTCCCATGTCAAAACCTCGAATGCCGTGATAATTACTGGCGTTAAAAATATAATCGGCATCCGAAAGCAAGATGCTCGAAGATGATGTACTCAGGGTAGACCCCAGCACGATGTAGCCGTTCATCCAGGAAATATTAAAGGGCCAAGTGTTCCTAGGTGTCGACATCACAATGTCAGATAAACCATCTCCGTCTATATCTCCACCTCTAATCTTGGAGATGTGCCTGCCTTCTATGGTTCCAATCAACTGATAGTCAGCGGTGTTGAGGTCAACGATTGGATTCGTCGGATCCAAAGAAGCCGCAAGGACCACATAGCCCTTCCCTGAATTGGTTATGCCGCCATCATCACTGTATGGCGCACCGATGCCAATGTCGTCCAATCCATCGCCATCCACATCACCAAGCCCTGAAACTCGAACACCCGCATCGTCTCCAGGATTTCCAACAAAGATGTAGTCCGCATCGGCGAGCTGGACTTGCTGCATAGACGGTTCTAGAGAGGCACCAAAAAACAGGTACACTCTATTGGAAGCGGAGGCACCCACTAAAATATCCCCAAGACCATCGCCGTCGACATCACCAGCATGGCCCACTGACATATTTTCATTGTCATCGGCAAACTCTCCAATGAACTCGTAAGCGGCTGTGGCTGTCGATACTTCTTGGCTTGCTGGATCCAATGAGGCACCCAAAATAAGGTGAACGCTTGGTGTAAAACCTCCAGAGGCCTGACTGGCGATCAAAATGTCATCGAGGCCATCTCCATCCACATCTCCGGCTGTTGACATACTGATTCCGAAAAAAGCGGTCAGCTGCCCATCATGAGAAAACAAGATGTAATCCGAATTGGCCGAATCCAAGGTGCCGCCATTTTGAAGGGTGCTTCCAAGCAATAGGTACACCACACCGCTAAAATAACTGTTGTAGGAATAAAATGAATACACCAGCACATCATCAAGGCCGTCCCCATCCACATCTCCGGCATTGACCACATTCTGGGTGTCACCTGGGGTTGTCACCTCAATGCGAGGGTTGTCGGTGTCTTGGAACTGATCACACAACCCCCAAAGTCGATCAGACACACCATCCCCATCGACATCTGTCAGACAGGCCGAGGGATCTGTCAGTGGGGCTGCGCCTGGGAAGGTATACTCGCTGCTGTCATTGCAATCCTCTGTCAGATCGACATACCCCAATGGCTGGGCACATTCTATTTCGACAATGCTCAAATTACCCCAGCCATCTCCATCTGCGTCGTAGTACCAATGCTTGTCGGGATAGAAGAGGGCATCGCCATCGTCGCAGTCTTCGCCACCCAGAATGGTCGCTGCGCTGTCTGCCCACTGTGCAGGGTCCACATCTAAAGTGCAGTCCACAAAGCCATCACCGTCTCCATCCACCTCATCGTCAGGCAAGACTAGCCCCCCACTGGGATCATTTTCACAGCGGTCAAGCCTTCCGTTGCAGAGTTCTTCCGCGAGCAGGTCAGTCGCATAGGTGGGTGAACTGGGATCGAGGTGAGAAGGACGGGTGAGTGGATCGGTGTCGTCACAGTCAAACTCATGGCCGGGCTCATAGAGGACATAGCCATAGGGCTGCAGACAGACCTGAACAGGGTAGCTCTCGTTTCCGTGGCCGTCAAAATCAAAGTCGGCATAGTAGGTTGGCGTGTCAATGGCTCCCACCATCGGAAGGCCATCGCAATTTTCGTCAATGAATTCGGTACACAGCTCATCCGCACTGGGGTGTATCTCAAAACCATCCAAGATTCCATCCCCATCAAGGTCGTCGGCTGAATCGTTGCAGTCCATGTCGTTGTCTGCAAGCCCACTCGGGATCACCGCCACCCCATTGCTGTAATCTGGACAGGACAGCACAGGCTGTGCACTGTCCCCAAATTCATCGCCATCCGCATCGATGTGGTATTGAACCTGAAAGAGGGGCGTATCATCGGGATCCAGATCGTCGATGCCGCCGTCACAGTCGTCGTCAAGGTTGTTGCAGACCTCATCCGCCGCTGGGTTGATGGTCGAAACCGCATCGTTGCAGTCGGTGTCGTTGGTCACATAGCCTGACTGAGCATAGCAAAAGGGCGTGCCAGCCACGGTGGCACCGTAGCCGTCTCCGTCAGAATCTGGATAGTATAAACCGGCATTGACCGCCGTGTTTTCGTCGACCGCCCCGTCACAATTGTCGTCATAACCGTTGCAGTATTCATCTGCTCCGACATGGGCCGTGGCTTCATTGTCGTTGCAGTCGGTGTTGTCCGCCACATAGCCAGATGGCTGGGTACAGGAG
This sequence comes from Myxococcota bacterium, assembly GCA_036146655.1. Lineage (GTDB taxonomy): Bacteria > Myxococcota_A > UBA796 > UBA796 > UBA796 > JAYYJC01. The sequence goes on from JAYYJC010000264.1 coordinate 6,642, forward strand.
GGCAGACTCACCACCATTGAGCCAAACCCGTCGCCATCGCTGTCCTGATACCAAAGGGTCACATCTGCTGCAGTGGGCTCATCGACAACACCGTTGCAATTGTTGTCCACACCGTCGCAGACTTCAACCGCATCGGGATGGTTGCTCGCTGCGTCATCGTCGCAGTCACCAGGTTGATCGATGTAGCCATCGGGCTCGTGGCCTGGACAGGCATACATCGCAGAGGATAGGTCACCATAACCATCGGCGTCTCTATCGAGATAGTAGACCTCCCCCTCAATGCCAAAATAGTCGTCGACATCACCGTTGCAGTCATTGTCAACATCATCGCACACCTCGGGACTGTCAGGACTCACATCAGCACGGGTGTCATCACAGTCAAAAGCAACCGCATCATCCCGGAACTTGGCTTCGACATAGCCATCGGGCTTGCTAAGCTCACAGGCCACAACCTTTGAGTTTTCAATGCCAAAACCATCGCCATCGGCGTCCTCGTACCATTCTTGAATGTCTATCGGCTGGTCGTCGACAGCCCCGTTGCAGTCGTTGTCGAGGCCATCACAAACCTCTGTGGCTGCTGGATACTGTTCGTTGCTGCTGTCATTACAGTCTCGGCCGCCGGCTTCAATGTCCGCATAGCCATCACCATCCTTGTCTGGACCACAAATTTCAGGGTCGAACTCGGCAGATCCTGGGTAGATGAAGCTGTTGCTGTCATCGCAATCCCCATCTTCTTCGGTAAATCCATCTTTGTCATAATCGTGATCCCGATTCTCGACAAAGGTATTGGCTTTTTGCTCATTAAAATTGGGAAAGCACGCTGTGTATAGAATCCCAAAAGCAAAAACAGTCATGTGCACACTCACCAAAAACCCAAAATAAGGGGATGCAATCTGTTGAAGATATTATACCACACCTTTCAGCTGAAACCACCAATGGTCAAGCAAGAACATGTATTTTTGATCAACAAATGGTCTGTGCCATGGAAAGCAACTGACACCACTCAAGCTTACCGATTGTGGACGGTTTTGAACGAACGGAGAATGACACGATCGGGTTTCGTAAACCTCAACACAAAGAGGAATCAATACAGCTTCAGATGAGATTAAACAGCAGTTACCGCTAGCGATGGACCGTCCATTGTAAAAATTCGCTCTCTACAAGCACATCGTCTGTCATGCGGTAACCCAAAGCCAATCCAAGTCGGCCACTGATAAAATAACCCAAGACCCACATCAATATACTTCCTTGATGAATGAGATGTCTCCCAAGCTCTTAAAAGCGAAGAACGGACCCAAGCGGCATGCCAGGCTGTACATGGTGTCCCTCCATTCCAAGAGCCTCTGCAGCCTGAACATTGTCCTTTCGGTCATCCACAAAAACACATTCACTTGGACTGACTTCCAACGCCTTGAGAATTTTGAAGTAGAACTTGGATTTGGGTTTGCGACACCTCAGTTGATAAGAGACAAAATGCTGATCAACCAACAGAGAAAGACCGAGCTTGGCATCAATGAGGTCGTACCATTCTGGATAGTTTGAAGCCGTTGCGATGAAGTGACCTTTGGCACGGATCGCTTGAAGCAATTCGGGAATCCCTTCTAGCCAGGCGTAATTGTTCATAAAGCAGTGCTTCATTCGAAGACCGTCTGTATCATTGCCCCAAAAGCGCTGAAAAAATTCAGCTTCGCTTAAATGGCCACACTCAAAGTCCACCCAGGCCATCCGATCGCGTCCGGCCAACAAGGTTCGAAGGTCGGTGTCAAAGGCCACTGGCAGATCCTTGTAAAAAGGATCGTAAACCAAGGTACTCATCACATCAAAGAGATAAAACTTTTGAGGCATCTGTCTCGCTACTCCAAAGCACTTAACACCCGAACCATGTCGGGAATGCTGACATCATAGCGGTAACTCGTCCCTCGATGGCCACCATTAAATTCTTCATAACGGTGCGGGATTTTAAAGTGCTCAAGCCGAGCCACAAAACGCCTGGCCCCAAGATGCAATAAGTATTCGTCGTGATTGCCTGCATCAATAAAGCAAAAGTCCAGCCCCTTAAGAGCGTCCTGAGCCTGTTGCGTCTCAATCCAATGAAGGGGATCGTGGGCATTCCAAGCTTGATAAGTGCCCCAATCAATGGCGCCTGTTCTCCAATCGACGGGAAGTTTCGCTGGAAAATCTTCGCCTGCAAGATCTGACCCATAGGCGGCAGCCATGCACAAATAATTCATGGCTGCAAAGTCACCACCTGACAAGCGTTTTTTACGCCAAAAAGACTCCACAAAAGGCATTGGCCCACCCGCAGCCTGAATGGGCATGATCGAGGCTGCAAGTTCCGACAAATAAGTGGTTTCAAATGCCATGTCTCCCGCATGACAAGCAATGGCATTCACTTTTGCTGGAAACTGCCGAGTGAGCGACAACGCTCCAAATCCACCACTCGAGCGTCCGGTGATTCCAAGCCGACCAGTGCACCGAAAACGCTGGAACACAAAAGGAAGTACCTCTGTCATGAGGTAGGTGGCATATGAACCAATGGCGGGTGAGTCAACATACTGCGTGCCCACCAAAGTGGACATGCAGTCCGGAAATATGGCAATAAAAGGAGGACAGGAATCCTCATTTTCTGAAGACAGCCACCCATCAATGCGTCGGGCCATGCTCATTTCCGTGAGCGAACGGCCAAACATGGATTCTCCAGTCGAACTGAAGCCCGCAAGAAAAACCACCACCGGATAGTCTTGAGTGCTGTCTTTGTACCCAGGTGGGGTATACACCCAAACATCTCGGTGAACCGGATCACCCCACGGGTTGGAGGCCAATACCTGCGAACAGTGATCAATACAGTGCAGTTTACCCCGAAGGTAATGCGGTGGATTGGGAAAAGGAGTGGGCATGCAATCCTCCTTACATCAAGACGCCATCCACCGGACCAGGTACAGGACGGCGCTCTTGATCGATTCGATCGAGCAGGTTGGATTCGATGGTCCGGCTGATGGCATACAACGGTAGCCCATAGTAAAAGGTGCTAAATGGATTTTCGATGAGCTTTCCGGCCAAATCGATAACTCGAAAGATGAAACCCACCATCAGAACCGTTGGAATGGTCCACCAGCCCAAGGCCTTTACCAAACCAATGGACAATAAAATGCCGTACAAAAATACCAAACGGGTTGGAAAATAAGTCAAATTGGTGGGAATGACGGTTTTGAGGATCCGCTCACAGCCGCCTTGAACATCCAGAAGTTCAACCATGCTGTGATCAATTTGTTGAAGGCGATGCTCGGTGACCCACCCCTTTTGGGCCGCCACCTGAAGGTCATTCCCTTGCAGCTGAACCAAGGCATTGCACGGGTTGGATTCGTTGGAAAGCTGTTGGAGTTCTTCTGCCGTTAGGAACTTAACGCAGTCCTCATCATCGGGAATACTCTGCTTGCGCATGGCCACACGGAAAACATGGACATAGGCAATGTGTCGGAGCACGAGCCGTTTGTGCAATGCGGTGATCTCGGCCTGATCCGCTTCGGAACCTTCAATAAAATTCAGAAACTGCCGTGTGATGATTCTCGACCGGTTGATCATGCGTCCCCAGAGTTTTCGACCTTCCCACCAGCGGTCATAGGATACTCGGATTCGATTGCCAAGAAAAATCGACAACGCCAATCCAATGACCGTCAACGACACTTGAAAATCAGGTGCCCATGGCTCAAAATGATAAATCCCACACGCCGCCAAGGACACAATTAAAAAGAAACCCAACGAGTGTTTGAGGGACCAAATAATTCTCCAAATGGGTAATGTGCTTTTGACAATCATTGTTCATCTCCTATTGGTTCAACCATGCTTATTTTGGACAAATCAACCTCAATCGTCGTGCCGCTGACCACAAGCATATCAGTAAATCGATGGTTGTGTAATATATCGCCGGGGTCGTAAAATCGGCTGTCATGTACAAGCTGCTGATAAATGCTGTCGTGGCCTGTTACATGCACCAATATTCGAATGTCTTTTTCTGCCCATTCTGTAAAAGGAATGCCACTGAGTGGGCTTTCCGAGTTGATGCTGTGAAAAAGGACCCAGTTTAAATTGAGTGCCGGGGTGCTGTCTCGCTGTAAGGTGAGCTTGTGAAGGCGAAAGACATTTCGATTGGCATCATAGATCCGGGCGTGAACATCAGCCTTCACATCGATGAGTGAGCCTTCGAGCTTATTGGCGAGTCGCAAGACCATCGTCGGTACTCCCTCAATGGAGTGGATTAATATTTGATGGCTAAAGAGGAGTTGTGGTGCTGGTCGAGAAATTTTAGCAAAAAAGCACCCCGTGAGAATCGCCCCATACAGCAAGCCGACAAAGGCCTCGATGGTGACCAAAAAATTGGCATAGAAGCCATTGGGACTCAGCACCCCGTAGCCGATGGTCGAAAGGCTTTGAACACTAAAACAAAAAGCATCCCACCAATTGAGCGACCCCTCCACGCCCAATACGGCATTGGGATCCAAGAGATACAAAAAAGCAAAGCAGGCATGAATCACAATGAACACGAGAAAAAAGACCAACACAAAACGGGTCCACGGCATGGTCAACAGCTGATAGTAAAGGTGCCGATAGCCCGTTCCCAAATGCTTCCGAACCACCTTGAGTTCCTGTCGTTTAGGCGGCATTGCACCCCCACCGCTTTGCGGCGGTCACGATGTGGCCATAGGCACGGTCATCCAACTCTAGGGCCGAAAGTTCTTCCTGAGTGATCTTGGCATCCACGCCTCTGGTTTTAATCTCGTAGAGGGCATGGGCCAACTGCAGTAACCACTGTGCCTCAGAAATGTCTTTTTCGGTACACAATTGATGACTGTACCAGCCGTTGTTTTCGTGAAGGCGATGATGTGTCAGCCAATTGCGTTCGACAAGTACATCTCCGATCTCCACAGGCAGCGGGATATCCAGATGACCAGATGGATGAATGTGAGCCAGCTGACGGTTGCCAACATAAAATCCCACCGCATCATCTCGCACATGGTGCAGCTCGACTTTTTCGAGTGCCACAACGGCATCGACAAGTTCTTTCATTCGATCAGCCAAAGCTTGGTTGGTATGGCTGAGGAGGTAAGATACCTCTTGTTCGAGCTCGCTTCTGCTGTCGGCCAAGTGCTGCTCGTCAGGATTGAGAAACTGACGCATCCAGCGAAGACCAATGAGCAGAGAAAGCACTGAGCCGACAGCCAGTCCGGCAAAAACACCATAAAGACCAAGGTCAAGCAGGTAAGCAGCACCCGCAAAGGGCACCGCAAAAACAATGCTTCGGAGCACAGAGAGTATGGTGGATCGAGAGGCATGATCGATGGCGTTGAAGGTTGAGTTCACCATCATCATCGCACCGTAGGCCCCATAACCAATCGGAACCACCTGTAGATAGATGGTGATGTCTTTTTGAACAGTGGGATCTTCTGAGAACAATGCCGCAATGGTGGGTCCACCAAAGAAGAGCGCCGCCAGTGCAAAAAGCCCCCATGCCGCTGAGAACTTAAGGGCGAGCTCAAAACCTTGCGCCACGCGCTCCTCGAGGTGGGCACCCCAGTTTTGCCCAATAAAAGGACTGAGGCCCGAGCTTAACGCCAAGACGGGGATGAGCACCAAGCCCTCCATTCGAGCCCCAATGCCGTATGCCGCCACGGCACCGCTTCCGTAGAGAGCGACAATTGTGGTCAACATGGCTGTGGCGATGGGCCCTAGGACATTGGTGGCCATGACCGGAATACCGACACGCATGAGACCTCTCCAAGACTCAAGGACTTCTTTGAGCTTTGGAACCTCCAACAGGAGCATTTTTTCTCGCCCAATCATGACATAGCTTGCATAGAGCATTGTAATCATTCTTGAAATGACCGTGGCGACCGCAGCACCTTCCAGTCCCATGGCGGGAACAATGGCAAAACCAAAGATAAAAATCGGATCCAGAATGGCATTGAAAACCGCCCCCATGATCATTGTGTTCATGGTGGTTTTGGCATCGCCTTTGGCTCGAAGCACGCCGTTGATGATCATTGGCACCAGAAGAAAAATAGCCCCAAGGTACCATATTTGCATGTAGCTTGAAATGGTCGGCAAAAGCTCAGCAGGCGCACCCAAAGCAGAGAAAAGCAAGTTTTGAGTCAAGAGTCCGACGCCTGAGACCACAAGCACAATGAGCATGCCGAGAATGAGGGCATGGGTGGAGATCTGCTTGGCTTTGGCTTCGTCTCCGGCGCCAATGGTTCGAGCAATTACCACCGAAGTCCCAATCATCAGCCCGATGCTGATGTTCATGACAATGCCAATGATGGGAAAAGTAAAACTCATGGCGGCAAGTTCGTCTGTACCAAGCTTTGAGGCCCAGTAGGTGTCAATTAAATTCACCAAGATCATGAACACAATGCCAATGGCCGTCGGTAAAGATTGGCGCCAGAGTACTGGCCCGATTGGCTCTGTGATTAAGGCGGATGGATTGGCCATTGTTGTCCTCACGTCGATGGCTTACTTTACCACACTTGTGTCAGCCAATGCTCAAAATCAGAAATGGGTTCTGCACTTCGCCAGAGTGTCGGAAGGGCTTCTCTAATCCGCTCTGCCATGTGCTGGCGCAAGACTTGGTTTTGCCCCAGCTGAAGCGCCTGAGTCAGCCATTCGTCTTGGCTCATCACACTCAACTCTGGAAGTCCAAGCGCATGAACAATGGCATGGGTGTGTCGGGTACGCATTTGCAAACCTGACATGGTGAGCGGAACCAGCCCACATTGTAGGGCCTCCAAAGTTGTCATTCCACCCGACCAAGACATTCCATCAAGAAAAACATCGCATGCCAAATTGAGACTCAAAAATCCATCATGGCTGAGTCGAGGGGCAAAAAAGAGTGTGTCGGTTGGAGCCTGTTCTGCCTCAAAGGCTTTTCGAATGCGACTTTGAAACGCTTCTCCTGCATTGACTCCTTCACCAGCCATAAAAACGAGTTGTGCGCTCGGCAGTTGCCGCATTAGTCGAGCAAACCAACGGTCATGTTCCGGGAGGATTTTAAAAATAGATTGGGAAACCAAAAATCGTACCGATGCGGGCGGAAGAGGATAAGGCGCAATTGAGTTGAGCTGACGAGATGGAACTGGAGGGACAAGGGACAAGCCAAGACCACTGAGGGGAACCATGTTTTCACTGTAAAAAGAATCACCGTCTTCTGGTTCCATCGCCTCACTCGACAGAAAATGATCGATGGTGGACAGGCCCGTTGTCACGGGGTGTCCCCACCCCACACCCTGCTTTGGTGCCAATCGAAGGGCTGCAAGCTGAAGGCAATTGCTGTTCATGCCAAGTTCTGGATAAAAGATCACATCCAATTCTTTCGAAGCGATGTGCGCAGCCTGCTGGGAAAGACTGTATCGAGACAGCGAATAAAATTCTTGGAAAAGGGTGGCAAACTTGGGTGTCCAATCGTCTTCTCGATCCAGCGACCAGCCAAAAATATGATGCGGCCCTTTCGAAAGGGCCCTCATGAGGGGCAAATACAGCCGAGTCACCGTGTGCTTTCGAAAGAAAGCCGTCACGATTCCTATTCGAAGGGGTCGGTCTGAAGACCGAGTGCGTGTCACCCGCCACTGCGGAAAGCAGCGTTCCACAAGCCGTTCAAGCAACCGACCATACTTGATTTGTAGGCCTACTTCATCTGGATGACACAGATACTGCAGCGAAAACAGGTTGGTCATGAGCGGCAAAAAGGCATGACAATCCTCGTCTGAGGCATTCTGAAGGGCAGAATACAAGCTGTCGAGCCCTTTAGAGCACCGATTCCAGCACGATTCCATTTCGGCTTGGTCCTGAAAAACAACCGGCATCAGGCTGGCCTTCAGCCATAACCAGCGCAAATTGCGCTCTGATTCTGAAATGGCCTCAATGGTTTGCAACGCCAGTGTATGGCGCCCTTTTTGGCCATACAAGTGAGCCAGCTGCATGCGGTATTCAGCAGTGGGGTTTAAGTCGATGGCCTTTTGAATGGCCTCAATGGCTGACTCAGTCTGATCCACTTGGACCCAATAATTGCTGAGCAACATCCACAGGTTGTCGTCTTCGGGGTGCAAATGAAGAAAAGCGCTGAGGAGCTGATGGACATCCGACAGATGTCCATGGTGCAAAAGCCAGTGGATGTGCTTGGGTGCTTGGACCAAGTCTTGGCATTCAATCAAAGCCATTTGAATCAGCAGTCGGCAGCCTTCTGAGTCCGTCGGATTGGCCATCGCATGTGCCATGATTTGATCGTAGTGACTGCAAATCTGACCATGTTCGCCGGCCTTATGCCAGTGCAGGGCTTGAATGAGAATGGTCGACATTAATGCGGCTCCACAGGGGGTGTGCGTTCAATAGCGTATCGCAATCGGTGACGAAAGTCCCTCAAATGACGATGGCGGCTTCTGTTTTATTTTTAGGGAATGTCAGTCAACATGGCCGACAGGGAAAGCAGGGTAAACCCTGCAGGGTTCGACTGCGCTGGGAATTCTTTTGTATTCTCCACTTAGACAAACCCTCCCATAAGATCACTAGGGCGCACGAAGCAGGAGACGAAAACCGATGAGGGTGAAGTTGTAGCTTGGGCTGAAGTAGCTGCTGCGGTCAGAGGCCCGAAGCGAGTATGTGCCGTCTGAAGAGGAGCCACCGCGAACAACACGGTTAGAGGTAACGCTCGCATTCCAAGGATCAACGCTAGCGATAGAATAGCTACCACTATTCCAATCTGATGTCCACTCCCTCAAATTCCCATGCATATCATACAAGCCAAATCCATTCGGAAGCTTTTGTGCGACGGTCTCCACACCATTTGGACTGTTTCCGCAGTACCAACCATAGTCACCAAGCAAGGGATTGCTCACACCGTCCGATATCGTCTCAGTCCCATAACAGTCAATCGAATTGCAATTACCACCCAAGTCAGCACCCTCTCCCGTCCAGAAATCCTTCGTTGTCCCACTCCGTGCCGCATACTCCCACTCCCATTCTGTCGGCAAACGACAACCCATACAATCCGTAATCGGTAAAACCTGCTCATTACAGTTTTGATTCGGATAGCTTCCACTACAACTGTAGCATTCCTCCTGACCGGTAAAGACGCTCAAGGCATTCGCAAACAAGGCCGCATCATGCCAATTGACCTCGTTCTTCGCAGTCAGGGAGGTACTGCTTCCGCTACCCATAAAGGAATCCCACATCGACGCACTCACCTCCGTCGTCATCAGATAGAAATCAAAACTGATGCTGTAACGGCCCAAGGGGTCACTGCCAGCGGGTATCAGCACAAAGTCCGGACCCACACCCACATTCGGAAAGACGCCCGTATCACACACATAATCCGGATGAATTCCTGTCAAATTGCAGTCCGGATCTCCATCGTTGTCCAGATCCTGGGCGCAAATACCGGGACTGTTCACGGCCGCTCCAGGGTAGGTAAAATCTTGATAATCATTGCAGTCGCCGCCCCCACCCTGTCCGAGGTTATGGGCATCTAAGACGGACTGTGCACCTACCCAAGTACTTGGGTCAAAGTCTACGCACTCGACAAAACCATCGCCATCGTCATCGAATTCAAGATCTGGTGAGTCGCCATAATTGGGATCGGTACAGTCTTCGGCAATTCCGTTGCACTCCTCTGGCGCCCCCGGATAGGACAAGACATTATCGTCCTCACAATCAGAACCAATATCATAATTGACAATGGCCGGCCCGAGTGGCGGATTGCTATCGCCCCAGCCATCGCCATCCCCGTCAAAGTAGCACCCACTTGAAAAGGCTTCATTGGCGAAATGCCCTGGAAAGGCACTCCCGTCTTCAGGATTGCAATCGCTGTCTCCTAAAATTGAATCTCCAAGCCAGTCTTCGATTTGAACATCGAGAATACAAGCCACATAGCCATCGCCGTCTTCGTCGATCTCCTCAATG
>JAYYJC010000265.1:0-4193 GCA_036146655.1 Myxococcota bacterium
CTTGGTTCATCACTGATGAGAACAACAAACGAGTGGCTCAGTCAGAGATGGTATCTGTCCAACAGAGAAAAGCACCTATGGTTGTGCAAGGTGGTCAGATTTCTGAAGAACACTCTGACACTTACGAACAACTTATAGAAGCACAAGCAGCCGCCGCTATTGAAGCACAACAGGCTATCTCTGAAAGTAATGCCCTTCGGCCGCACATTGATTTGGCTGATCGTTCCTCACCTTATTATTCATTTGAAAATGAAATTGTTGATGAAAGAGAAAATGACGAACAGGTTGACATTCAGCCGCAAAGGCCAATCCGAATCCGTTTAAATGCCCAATCATCTGCTTCTAATCTTGAACAACCGTCAACGCCGGTTGCTTTAAGTTCATCGGTCCCAAATTGTGAACCATCATTCGAAGAGTCTCATTCTGTATTTCCAGATTTGCCTGATGCTCAACAACACCGTTTGGCCAAGCCTGCGTCAAGTAAGGGTGTAGCACAATCTGACTCTAACCCTTCGTCTCACATTGATGGCGCAAAAAAAACAGATCACATTCGATACGAGTCTTCAACCATTAATGTAGACTCCCAAACCTCAGATTTGGAACAAACGAGCACGGCATCCAATGCAGGAACAGCTCAAACTACCAAAATAAATGACACTCAATTGCAAACGACAAAACAAGCTAACTTAGTTGATGTCCTACCCGGTCGATTGGGGGGTGGAGAAATTGAAGTCACTGAAAATCGAAATCCTTATGAAGATTTTCAGGTCCCTTCTTTGAAACTCCTCGATATTCATGAACGAGATGAAGTTGGTTTCGACACAGAAAATCTTCAAGAACTTGCGCTCGCACTCACAGAAAAACTAGAAGATTTTGGCGTAAAAGGTGAGGTCAGCGCCATTCGTCCTGGACCAGTCATCACAACCTTTGAGTTTGCACCTGCAAGAGGCGTCAAAATATCGAAAATCTCCTCTCTTAGTGATGACATTGCAATGGCACTTCGTGCAATTCGTGTTCGCATCGTTGCTCCCATCCCTGGAAAGGGGGTTGTGGGAATTGAAATACCAAATGACAGTCGACAGATTATCTGGGCGTCTGAAATGTTTGGCTCCAAAGCTTATCAAGAAGCGCAAGGCCTTTTACCACTTGTCTTGGGCAAAACCGTTGATGGATATCCTTATGTGTCAGATCTAGCCAAAATGCCTCATTTGCTGGTGGGAGGTACGACTGGCTCTGGTAAATCGGTTGGAATCAATACCATGCTGATGAGCATGCTGTTTAAAAACTCTCCTGAAGATTTAAGACTAATCCTGATCGATCCTAAAATGCTTGAATTTGAAATGTATCGGGACATACCCCATCTGATTTATCCAGTCGTAACTGATCCCAATGAAGCTTCAGGTATTTTAAAATGGGCTTGCGATGAAATGGACCGTCGGTATGCCATGATGGCAAAGTTTGGAACACGAAACCTAAAGGCATTCAATCGGCGGGTCATTGAAGAGCTTAAAACTTGGGATCACCGAAAGGCACGAAAGTATCGTCCAGACTATTGGGATTCAACCGAAACATATGTCCCGAGAAAGCTACCCTATCTCGTTGTGGTTATCGATGAGCTTGCAGATCTTATGATGGTGGCAGATAAAGATGTAGAAGAGTCGATTATCCGTTTGGCACAAAAAGCTCGTGCATGTGGTATTCACTTGATTGTAGCTACTCAAAGGCCTTCTGTTAATGTCATCACTGGAATGATCAAAGCCAACATGCCTTGTCGCATTGCTTTTCAAGTGAGACAAAAAGTCGATGGTAGAACCATTTTGGATCAAAATGGAGCTGAAAACCTCCTTGGAAAAGGCGATATGCTATTCCTGCCACCTGGCACGGCATCACTCGTGAGGTGTCATGGACCATTCATTAGTGACGAAGAAGTCCAACGGGTGACGGATTACTTGCGTGAACAAGCTCAGCCTATTTATGAGGCCGAAGTTCCTCAGGAAGAAATGGTGGTCGAAGATGCACCAAAATCGACAGATTCATATTTTGATGCCGCTGTTCAGTTCGTTATTGAATCAAACCGAGCGTCTACCTCTATGATTCAGCGTCGATTTTCGATTGGATATAACCGTGCGGCAAACATTATGGAAAGCATGGAAAGTGCGGGTATTGTTGGGCCTCCCAATGGCGCACGGCCTAGAGAGATATTGATGAGTTTGCAACAGTACCTCAACCTAGATTACAACGGTTAAATTTTTTGATTATTTATTGATGCTGTAGCGTCTGTTGTATGCTACCCATAGTTTCAGTGACCATACCGAAACATTGAGTGGTGTGTGTTGCAACAGTTTGGTTGCTTAGGTAATTAAAGAATAAGCCGAGGTAAATATGCATATTGCGATTTGGATTCTTGGAATACACTCTAGCTTCGCAAACAGTGTATCCGACATCGTCAAGCAAGTTGAGGACAAGTATCGTTCTGTACAGAGTATACAGGCCGACTTTGAACAAAAGACTAAGTCTAGTTTTTCGCCCGCTGAGATTACTGTCAAAGGTCAAGTCGTCTTAAAGCGCAAGCGTAAGATGCGATGGCAATTTGATGCACCAGACTCTCGGGTCTTTTGGTCTGATGGAGCAAAAGCGTACATGTGGAACCCATCTCAAAAACAATATTTTGTGTTGGATGACATGAGCAGTGGCGCAACACAAATCCTTGATAACTTGGCTTCAATTGATCAGTATTTTGAGGTTGCAGTACCTAATGCTGCAAGTGGTGACGATGTTCAACTTCAATTAAAACCGAAAGCAGGCAGTCAACTTGCAGCCAGTGTAAAGTCATTAGAAGTAGAACTCAAAAAGTCAGAACTTATGCTTTCATCCGTAGTCGTTCACGACCACATGGGCTCTGTGACTTCCATTAATTTTGAAAATGTAGAACTAAATCCAAATATTGACGATACCATATTCACTTTCGAGCCTCCCGAAGGTGCGGAGATCATTAAAACAAATGGCCCTTGAAGTAAAAACGAGTTCAAATCCTGAAAAAGTACATTTAATAAGCCTTGGATGTCCGAAAAATAGAGTTGATTCTGAAGTAATGGTAGGCCAACTGAGGAGTGGGCCATTTGAACTCATTGATGATCCCGATGACGCTGATGTGATAGTGGTAAACACATGTAGTTTTATCCAGCCAGCCACCGAAGAGTCAATTCAAACTGTATTGGACATGGCAGAAAAGAAGGCATCTGGAAAGTGTCAGAAATTAGTCGTCACCGGATGCATGGTGCAGCGGTATGGTACTGCTCTTGAGTCTGAACTTCCAGAAGTAGACTTCTTTCTTGGAACGGGTGAATACCATAAAATTACTGAAATTCTTTCTACTCCCTCTAATTCAGCCATACAGCGATCTTATGTGGACACACCGCTTTACATTCACGATGAGTTTGCAGAAAGATTGCCATCTTGGAAGCCACATTCGGCCTATCTCAAGATTTCGGAAGGCTGCAATCACAGATGTGCTTTTTGTATTATTCCAACACTCCGTGGTAAACTTCGTTCCAGAACGCAAGATTCCTTGGTCAAAGAGGCTGAAACTCTTGCAAAACAGGGAGTAGTTGAACTCAATATTGTCTCTCAAGACTCCACATCCTATGGCCGAGATTTGAAAGATGGGAGTGATCTCGGCAGTTTACTCAGAGCGCTCTGTAAAGTTGATGGCATAGAATGGATTAGGCTTCATTATGCTTATCCAATTGGACTGCCTGAGTCGCTGTTGTTGGCCATTGCAGATGAGCCCAAGATATGCAGCTATATAGACATCCCGCTTCAACATGCCTCCGGACCAATGCTCAAAGCAATGAGACGAGGTGTGACACGGTCAGGCCAAGAACGCATATTGGATAGAATACAACGCTATGTACCAGATGCCACGATACGAACGACATTTATTGTTGGGTTTCCCGGTGAAACCGATGAAGACTTTGATGTTCTGTGTGATTTTGTTGCAGCCAAACGTTTTGATCGGGTGGGGGTTTTTACATACCATCCTGAAGATGGTACGCCTGCTGCAAAGCTTTCAGATCAAGTTCCTGAACACATAAAGACTGAAAGGCGTGAACGGCTTATGTCTTTGCAAGCTGAAATTTCAAAAGACAGATTGTTACGATTCTTAGACACTCAGCAAGTGGTATTGGTGGATG
>JAYYJC010000266.1:0-13624 GCA_036146655.1 Myxococcota bacterium
ACCCCCTGCAAACATTTGGCGGATTGGACAGGTGTTGACGCCTAAAGAGCGCTGGGAATGGGAACACAATGGACACCGTTGGCTGATTGGAGAAAAAGAACTGTGGCTGAAGCACATTGAAGATTTGAGTAAGGAACTTCAAGAAAACAACACTTCAGATACAATTATTTTAAAAGACTTAAGTTCCGCCATTGCGGATTTAAGATTTGTTGGATTGGCCCTTCCGAGGGTGCCTCTTTCAAACATCGTGTCTTCTTATACATATGATTTGTTATCCACTGGCGAGTTTGTCCTAAACAGCACATTGTCGATTGCACGAATTGAAGTTCTTGAACATGAATGTCAAATTCAGGCTCTTCGGGGAGAAATTCAGATCAACGGGCGTTCGCTTCCCGTTGGTGCGATTCATTCACTGAAAAATAATGATGAGATTGTTTGGAGAGACATTCAGTTTACCTTTATTACTATTTCATCCGAGACCTACATTGGGCTGTTGACCGGACACACGACTAAGTCTGTACCAATTGGTATTCATGACCCAGTTGAAATTGGCCGCGAACCGCAAGGAGAAGGAATGGTCATTGCTGACAGAAGGGGACAAGTCAACATTAAGTGGTGTTCTGGTTCTCGAGCTGTAGAAGCACAATTTAACGGTTTTTCCATCGACCGTGCGATGTCTGGACGCCGTCAAGCTCGAGTTGCATTTGAACAGGGTGAACTCCAACTGCGTCCGTTGCACAAACAATGTCCGACTTATCTCCTTGCTGATGGGCGATTATCTGTTGTAAAAGGAGACATAGAAGTGTTAAATGGAACTACGATTGTCACTGGCACAAGTGTTCTGTCCATTAAAGGAGTTTAACCGTGATAAAATCTCCCATCGCAACCATTGCAAAAAGCCCATTATTTTCGGGTCTTTCTCAAGGCGAGATTGAAGAACTTGCGCATCATTGTGAAGTCATGATCTTTGACAACGGATTTTCTTTCTTTTCTCAAGGAGATCCCTCTGAAGACATTTATGTGGTTGTGGAAGGGCAAGTGCGCTTAACTGTAAAAGACACAGCCAATGCGGAACAAGACATCACAGTGATTGCCGCAGGTGACATCATTGGAGAAATGGGTGTGTTTGAGAATGAACCTCGTTCTACTTCAGCGTATGCACTTGGAGAGACCGTCCTTCTCAAGGTACCTGGGGATGGATTTCAAGCAATGTTGAAAGCAGGGCATCCGGCCATCCATAAAATGCTACAATGGTCCTTGAAGAAGGCGGGTGAGCGTCTTCGACAACTTGACCATAAACTTGGGCTATTGTTTTGACGGGAGCAGGCATGTTATTAGATCAGTTAGGTCAAATCCCGATTTTTCGAAATCTTGACGACCGTGCCATTTCTGCTTTGTGTGGAGTGATGTCAGAGCGTCACTGGAGATTTCAAGAAAAAATAATTGAACAAGGCGCCTATTCAGACGGCATTCACATCCTCATTGAAGGCCAAATAGAAATCGTTCATGCCATTGAGGCAGGTGCTCTTATTCGGCTTGCAAAAATTAAGGCCGGTGACATGTTTGGACTTTTGTCCTGCATCGACGGTGGCTTAAGAGGTGCAAGTTGCATCGCCTTGAAACCGTGCCGAACCCTGTTTTTACAAAGAACCGATTTTTTGGAACTCATGGAAGGAACTTCTCCCTTGGCGCTTGGATTCCAAATGGCTGCATTAAGGTCTGTCTACTATGACATCAGACGCACCAATGCGCTGCTGTCGGAACTGCGGTCTTTGGATCCGCTTCCGGATGATGTTGATTTGGTTCCGGTCGAAGAACTTCGTACCTTAGAAATGGACTTTTTCGATATAGACACGCAAAAGTAATGACGCTGCCACTGCTTTAAATTGGTCCCCGTTGTTCAATCTTCGACGGTTGTGTTACAGACCTATTTTAAATCAATTTACCGAGCAGATTGATGGCCCGTCAACGAAAGAATAGATCCAAAAAGCCACCTGCAAGAAAAGCACAATCAGGTCATGCCGTTGTTAATTCCCACTCGAAAGGATGGTTAAGAAAAGGCTTTGACTGGGTGTACGACAATGAAATACTGGCCATTGACCCGAGCTTAAAGCCTGGACAAGAGGTCGTTATCGTTGGGGAAGACCAGCAGCCTCTGGGAATTGGGGTTTTGGACTCTGAGCACATTCGTATTCGAAGGCTATCGGATCAAGTCTGTACGCTTGACAAATCATTTTACATTGGCGCATTGTCTGCGGCCCTTCAAAGACGCACTTTGCCTGAGAACACAACAGCGTGGCGATGGGTGCATGGTGAAAATGATGACTTGGCTGGGATTCGCATTGACGTTTGGGGTGTTGAAGCCGCTCTGATTCTTGAATCTGCGTCCATGTTGGGTCAAGTTGAAGCGGTGGTTGAAGCAATGGTTGACTTGCTTCCTCTTGAAGCTGTTTGGCTCAGCGTGCGGCAGCCAAAAGGCGATCGCGAGTCCTTGGGGTGTATTTGGGGCACGCCAGAGCCACATGGACTGGTTGTTTTAGAGCACGGCTTACAATATTTGGTTCACCCAGAGCGCAGTGTGGATGCTGGATTGTTTTGCGACATGAGAGAAATGAGGCAATATTTAAAACCCCATTGTCTTGATGCCAATGTGCTGAATCTCTTTTGCTACACCGGTGCATTTTCGGTCGCTGCGTTGGCCCATGGAGCCAGCAGTGTGACCAGTGTGGATCTCTCAAAGAACAACATTCAACGGCTTGAAGACAACTTGAGATTAAACGGATTGGGAGAAGACAGCCATCGATCTATTGCTGAGGATTGTTTTGTGGTTCTCGATCAACTCAGGCGGCAAGGTAAGCAGTTTGACCTTGTTATCGCAGATCCACCTTCCTATTCAAACTCAAGTCATGGAACTTGGTCTGTTGAACAACATTTGGGCCGTCTGGTGGCTGCGGCACTCAGGGTGACCCAACCAGGTGGACGCATTGTCGTGGCTACAAATCACGGTCAGATGACCCCAAAAGATTTTATTCGGTCAATCGTTGAGGGTGCCACTCGAACGCAACGCCGATTAAGAATTATCCATCAATATTCTCCACCAAGTGATTTCCCAGCGGCCATTCACTTTCCGGAGTCACGGTACCTCAAATGCTGGTGTCTTCAAGCATGAAAGTGAGTAATCGGATAATTCCTCGAATTGGTGTCAGCATCTGTACCATTGACTCTGGGACAGAGGGGCCACGAATTGCGATAACCGCAAACATTCATGGTGACGAATTAAGTGGACTGGCTGTGGTACATACGCTTCAAAATGAGCTGAAGAAGACGCTTCTTAAAGGAGCAGTTGAACTTTACCCTTCTTTAAATCCAGAAGGCCTATCCAATTGCAGTCGCCTATATCCCATAAGCGGGCATGACTTGAACCGTTATTTCCCTGGTGACGGCAACCATAAAGCCAGTAAGCATTGTGCGGCCATTTGGAACCAGTTGTGTGAGTTCGAACCTGATTTATTGCTCGATCTACACACTGACTCAGGAGATGCATTGCCGTATGTCATTATGGATCGTGTCTTGTCTTCAAATACCGACCTAGAGCGTCGGTTATGCCAACTTGCAAATGTGACAGAACTTGAAGCATTGTGGGAATATTCTCAGCCCGATTACAGTCGATACAGTTTACACAAATCATTAACAGGTGCTGTGGTGAATAATCTTGGAATACCAGCATTGACACTCGAAGTCGGACCCCGTCGCTGCATTCATCAACCAAGCGTCGTTCGGATGAAAGATGCTGTGCTTAGGGTGCTCTCTTACCTTGGTAGCATTGACCTGAAGTCATTTCCATCGTTTGGTTCTCAGCCCTATCAGAAGCGCTTGGATGCAGGCAACTGGCGTAGAGCCAGCGGACCGTTGAGTCATTCTGACGGGTTGTGGAACCCTCAGATTCCGATAGGACGTCATGTGGTTGAAGGGACCTACATTGGTGATGTGATTGACTCTGCAGGAGCAATCTGTCAAACCATTACGGCACCTCGTGGTGGGGTAATACTGGCATATCCGGACAAAAGTCGATTGACTTCAGGTCAATCTTGTCTCACCATGGCTATTCCAGAAGACTAGGGGCTTGGAGGCGTGGGCCGTCCGTCTTCGGTTCTTGGACCCATCGTCTCAACAGGGGTCATTTTATCAATTGTAATGCTTTCGTTGATCCGTGAAATTTTCCAAGATTTACCCAAACCCTCTTGGGTCGACGGTTGGCCCCAAATGGCACCGCAAAAGGCACTAAAGGTTTCCGCCCATTTGGCTTCTAGTCCTGGAGAATAGGCCGCTGGGTCAACCACAATCCATACAAAACCATCTTCAAGGAGTTCATTGACATCACTTGGGGTGATTGTGGCACCTTGAAATGTTCCATTCGAAACTTCTGCCAAGGCTCTTAAAATCGTTCTTGATTGAATGTAGCTGTCATACCCTTTGGGTCTGTGTGCAGAGATGTGATCTCCAAGTCCACCCAATATAGGCTGTTGATGAAAGCTTTGGATCCATAAAATATGCCTTGTTATTTCGTTTGGTGAGATCACTGGCGTTGTGATGATTGGCCCTTTAAGATTTGCATACAGCCGCGCCTTAAACGCCCTTGGCGGAAATGATTCCGCTGGCAAATACGGGTTTCGAATGGGGGCGTCGATAAATCCAATGGCAATGCAGCCAAAAATGAGGGCACGCCATCCTTTTCCAAATCGGAGAGCCCACTGTTCAAGTTGCAAAGCGCCCAATATTAAAACACCCACCCACACCAGCAATTCGAGCCGTTGAGGCCACCAAAAACGCGAAAAGAAGGGGAAGTGATCATAAAGCCATAAATAGGGTAGAGCAATGGCAAACGGCTCCTTATCTGTCCATCTTAAGTATGGGCCAAGTGTGAGGATATATCCAATCACGAGAATGGCAATCCACCTTTTCTTTTCTGGAACAGGTTTAAAACAAGCATACAAAGCAAAGATCAACGGAATGAACGCTATTCTCTTGTCGTCTGGGTCTGCAGCGGTATGAAAAAAGGGCCAAAGTGGCCAATGTGATTGTCTTATCCCCATTGCCAAACCAAAGTCGCCCCGAGACAACCGACCATAGTCTAAAAAGGGTTCTAGCTCCCTTTGAACACCTGGCAATGTGTCGTAAGATAATATGAGTGCATAGACATAAGGGGCGCAAATGACAAGTGTCACACCAGCAGCAATGGCAAGGTGTGTCCATCTCTTTTTGTCCCAGAACCAAAACTCGGACAGCCAAATGGGTACAGCGGCAAAGATCAAAAATAGGCCCCAGTACCAGTATGTCAGTGCGGTTGCAGCAATTGCTAAGCCGGTTGCAATGGCCATTGGCCAACTCGATTGCCCCCGAGCAATTTTGAGAATACCTGAAAGTCCAATGAGCCAAAAGAAGAGCAACGCTTGTGAAAGTCGACCGTGGCTAACTTCAAGCAGTAAGAAGCTTGAACTTTCAAAGGTAAGCCCCGCAAAGAGTGCGGGGAGCAGTGTGGCACCTGCCGTTCGAGCAAGTAAATGCATCCCGAGTGCTGAACTGTACACAGTAATTACGGCAAATAAGTTGTACCCCAATTGCGTACCAAATATCTTCAGAAAAGGAATGGCAAGAATGGCATCTAGCAAGTTGTATTGTGCCAGTGGACGCTGTCCAACGGGAAAGAAGTTCCACTGACCATCAAAGGGATTAATTCCATGACCGGTACTGTAGCTCGTCCACCAATATGCCCATGCTGTGCCTGTCCAATCTGGCTGATCTCCACCGCCAATTATGGTGGTGGGGTCAATCCAAGCCGGAGCTGTGACGGTGAAGGCCATCAACAGGTAGGCAAAATGTATTAGCAGTGTCCAGTGCCAACTGCTGGGTTGAGGCGAGGACATTCGAACCCTTCCTTTTTATTCAATTTAACACATCTCGCACTGGGATAGCTTGGAGGAAATAGCTGTGGGAGAGAAGAAGTCACAGAAGGTTGCGGGGATCCATGTCCAAAGAAATACGAACACCATGGTGGTTCGAAGACCTTAGGATTGGGCGGGCGCTCTTTAGCCAATGCATGAAATGCATTACATTTTGGCCCCGAATAATAATTTGAAATCGCCACCTTCCGACGAGTTTACTCATTGGAGCAGATACTGGACCAAGAACGGCAATATCAGTCCCATGAGCCATAGAACGGAGCTTTTTTCCAAATTGGCTTGCCGCCCGTTGAACTTTCTCGCGGTTTTCACCTTCCATTCGAACAAGCATTAATTTACTGTCAGGGGGATACTTGAGTATCTTTCGCTGCCTGCTTTCTTGTTGATAAAAGACTGTTCCCGGATCTGGCAGATCTGTTGAAGACAAAAGGCGAAATACGAAATGGTCAGGGTGTCTAGTTTGAACCAGAACCTTACCAGCTTTGTCGCCTCGACCCGCACGGCCAGCCAGTTGGGTAACGAGTGCATAGGTGCGCTCGGCAGAACGAAAGTCAGGCAGAGTAAGGATATGGTCAACACCGACCACAGCGGCCAGTGTCACATTTGGGAAATCGTGTCCTTTGGCAACCAACTGGGTCCCCACCAATAAGTTTGATTGTCCACTTCTGAACCCTTCGAGGATTCTGTGGTGTGCACCTCTGCTGGCGGTGGTGTCTGCATCCATTCGAGAGATTCCTGCACTTGGAAACAGTGTCTGAAGTTCTTCTTCAACTCTTTCGGAACCGTAGCCAATAATATCAAAACGAGTATTGCATTGAGGACAATCTGGGCTGTAATTTTGATAAAAACCACAATAATGACAGCTCAGTTTATGTGATTTTTTGTGCAAAACGAGAGAGACACCGCATGATGGGCATTCAAAGTGCCCTCCACAACCCGCACACTCCACAACTGGTGCGTAGCCCCTGCGATTGTACAGGACAATTGCTTTTCCCCCTTTTTTAAGTGCGCCACGAATGGCCAGTTCCACTTGAGGATGAATGATTCTTGAAGGGGGTTGCCCACGCATATCGATGAGTTTGATGTTCGGAACTGGCTTGCTTGTCGCTCGCTTGGTTATTCTTAAAAGCTTGTACTTTCCAGATTGTGCATTGTGCCATGTCTCAACAGATGGTGTCGCAGACCCTAGCACCACAGGACATTGATCCAACTTCCCACGAACCACTGCAAGATCTCTCGCATTGTACCGTACACCATCTCCTTGCTTATAAGAGTCATCGTGCTCCTCATCGACAACAATCAAACCAAGATTGGCGAAGGGCGCAAACAGCGCTGACCGTGCTCCAACTGCAATCGATGCCTCACCAGCCCGTATTTTTCGCCATTCTTGAAGCCGCTCGGTGCTTTTGAGACCGGAATGCAATGCTGCAACGCGATTTCCAAACCGTGCCCTAAAACGGCCAATCAAGAGCGGGGTGAGTGCGATTTCGGGTACAAGAATGAGGGCTTGTTTGCCTTGATTTAAATAATGTTGTGCAGCCTGTAGATAGATTTCTGTTTTGCCTGCACCGGTTACACCATGCAAGAGATATGGGCGGGCTTCTCCAGAGCAAATGGCATCCAATGCTTTTTGCTGTTGATCATTTGGAGGATGAGGCTTAGAAGAAGCAGGAAGCGTTTTAAAGTCTGCTCCTGTTCGGTCTTCTCGGTGAGAAAAGGAGACGAGTTGCTTCTTTTCTAAGCGTTTAAGCGCACTACGGATCGTTGGTCCTTCTTGGCGTACAAGATCAATTACATCCATCGTCCCACCTACGGCTAACAGCGCATTAATGGCAGCCAACTGCCTTGCGCCTCTTTGCTCTAATGCCTGATCCTTCGATGCGATAAGGTGCACCGTTTGAATCATAGAACGAGGCCCACCGCTTTCCTTTTCATCGATCTGAGCCCATCCTTTTTTAATCAGTGCTGTGGCTGCATTCATGACTTGCTGTGAATCGAGTTCTTTGTCGAGCCGTCTACACAGTCCCTTTATTGTTCGTCCTGGAGCTGCAATGATTTCTCGTAGGACCTGTGCCTGTGTTGTGACTGTCACTTCACTATGAGCCAGTGCGTTTATTCCAGCTTCAGTAGGCAGGTGGCACCGAATGCTTTTGGCTTTGTAAGACTTTGGAAGTGCTGTTGAAATAACCTCACCAAGGCCAGACAAGTAATAGTTTGAAATCCATTGGAAAAATGGAAGCATAGACTCGTCAAATGCAGGTGTTTGATCGAGAAGTCGACTTATGCGTTTGGTTCTTGGGAAATCCGTAGTGTCACGCAATCCAATTACATAGCCTGTGGCTTTTGTTCGACCAAATGGTACCAATACAGCATGACCGATTTGAAGATCCATGCCATCGGGTATTTTATAGGTGAATAATCCATCGAGTGGGCGATCAATTGCCAGTTCAGCAAATCTGGCTTTGGGTGGAACGCTCACTTCTTGGTGGCCTTGATCTCGTCAATCATTTTGATTAATCCAGCTCTCAGTTCAGGCTTTTGAGCCGCCCTAAACATGGATGCACAGAGAAGTCCAAGGGCGTTTCCGGTGTCAAACCGTCGACCTTCAAAGGCAAACCCAAGCATTTTATTTTTTCTGGCGAGCATATGTAGGGCGTCTGTTAACTGTATTTCTCCACCTTTGCCCGGTGGGGTTTGTTCCAACAACTCGAAGATACTTGGTGGCAGTACATAACGCCCCACAATCCCAAATTTGGAGGGAGCAAGGTTGGGGTGTGGCTTCTCAACCATGGTGTTGATGTTCATGATTTTGGGCTCTTCCCATGGACCGTCACATATTCCGTACCGTTGGGTGTCGAGAGGTGGAACTTCCATGAGTGCGACAACTCCATTTTGAGTTTTCTCGAAGACTTTAATCATCTCCCCAATGACTGGTTTTTCTGAAAAGACAATGTCATCTCCGAGAAGAACTGCAAAGGGTTCATCGCCAATGACTGGTTTTGCAGTCAATACGGCATGTCCCAATCCCAATGCTTCTTGCTGTCGAATGGCAATTACATCCACACGGTTTGACGCTTCCTCAACCATTTCCAGAAGCTCATATTTGCCGTGTTTTGCAAGATGACTTTCAAGTGCAGGTGCGCTGTCATAGTAGTCGATCATGGCATCTTTGCCTCGTGCGGTAACAAATACAATTCGTTCGATGCCTGCATTGGCGGCTTCTGTAACAATGTAGTCAATGCAAGGTCTATCGAGAAGTGGCAGCATTTCTTTGGGAATGGTTTTGGTGGCAGGTAAAAATCGGGTGCCCAATCCGGCGACTGGAATGACAGCTGTTCTGACTCGTTTTGGCATTGTCTGGTCCTAAAGGTGTAGAATCTTTAAAATCGTATTAAAGGATAGCCTCCATTGTAGAGGCATCAATGTTTCCTAATTATGTATCGCGCACTCATAAAATTGCGAGGACAATCTTTGGCCTCTTTGCGCTGTTGAGCTCTTCCTATTCTTTGGTCGATACAGCCATGGATCCTGGGCTTGCAGCAGATGACTCACTCGCCAACATTACAATGGCGCAGCCTGATGCCCTCGGTGCCATCCGAACAGCACCTGCAATCATGCCATTGCTTCCAAAATATCAAGTTGCGCTTGGTGGTGGGTGGTCTTCAGATCCGCTTCGAAGAATTTCTCTCAGTGCCATTGACTCATCCAATGGACCTGTAGCCCTAGGTTTGGACTTTAAAAGGACCAACGGCACCCCCAATGCCGACACTCAGGATCTTCCGGGATGGTACCGACCCAACCAGGAATTTAACAACGAAACCTCAGAAATTGTTGCTGGTGGCGCTGCTGCGGTCAGTTTTGCCAACCGTCAACGATCAATCGGTTTGGGTGGACACTATATTGGTAGAAGAACGACCTTTACAGAAGATGTCAACATCTTTGAACTCACTGCTTCAGGTGGTCTGCACATCAAAGAACAATTGCTGGTCACGCTCACCACCAGAGACATTCTTCAAAATGATGGGCCTGTGCACATTGGATCGGGCATACGATGGGGTCCAACGGATACTTCATTCAATGGGTCGCCGTTCAGAAGTTATGGCGGCCTTGAGTTAAATGTAGATACAGAACTTGACTCTAATGGGTACCGAATAGGCTACTGGGGGCTATCAGGAGACCTTTTGGCCACTGAAGCGTTTATTCTCAGGACAGGATACCGAAACGCGCAGGGTCAAAATCTGTTGGGCACAGGCTTTGCAATTGACAATGTGTCTTTTGGTTTTGAGTATGGTGCGCTTCTTCAGTTGACACCTGATGGCGTGGGAACGCATTCTCATATTGTGGGCTGTAGAATCAGATTATGATTCTTGCCATTCTATTTGCTTGCTTTCGTGGTGAGCCACCATCGAATGATGCAATGGCCTATGTTGAAAACCGATGCAATGACATAGAAGACCCATCACTTCAGGGCGAATGTTTTGTATTTAATGCACTTTCTTTTGGCTATCCAGACGCTGAAAAACACTGCCACTATATTGAGGATCACAAATGGAAATCTGAGTGTTTCTTTTTACTGGCAGATACTGTTGAAGAGGACCTCAATGAAACACGGCGGCTCTGCGAACGAAGCGACTTTTTGAGGAATCGATGCCTTTCACATTGGATCAAGGGACAAACGCAAGCCAAACTTGAACTTTCTGGTTCTGAACTAATGCGTGCAGCCAATGATGTGGCTACTCAAATTGTTGGCCAAGAAGCTGCTGATTCGATGTCCAAGCGGGTTTTGATTGAAGTGATTGCCAAAACAACGCATTTTCCATTTTCAATTGCAGATTGTCGAGGACTAGATGAGCTATGTGTTGATATTTATCTCGAAATCGTTCGGCTTCAAGACAAGAAGAACAACATTCGGCCGATACTTCAAGCGCATTGCAGTCAGTCATTATCAGAACGCAAAGAGGTTGTTCAGATTAATCCTGACACCGAAACAGTTGCAATTATAGATTTGGCATGGGAGCGAGCATGTTCACCTTCGGATTAATATTTGGTTTGGCTTGTTCACAAAAAGAGGATGGCGATTTATATCGTTTGGCTTTGGAACAAACCAATCCATCTGTTTGTCTTGAGTTGTCCAATGTTGAATTGCAAGGGGATTGCATCACTGCAGTGGTTTCCGAAAATCCAAACCGAGTAGAAAATGAACGGTTTTGTAATGGAATAGTTAGCGAGAAATGGAAAGGGGAATGTTACTTCCAACTCAGCGACTCTGGACAGTTCATTGGTTCGCAAGCCATACAGTTGTGCTCGAAAGCAGGACCCTATTCTGAAGATTGTCTGCGTCATGCGGCAGCAAGAGATGTAGAACTGAATGTTCATTTGGCCGATTTAAAACAAGCTAAGTCATTATTACCAAGGATTTATGGGATTGTGAAGCGATACTTAATGGACTCTATTGCTCAACCAATGGCAAGAGACATGCTTGTGCGCATGGTTGCAACGCATTTGCCCAGTGAACCTTTTTCAGCCCGTTTCTGCGATGGATTATCACCAGATACATGCACGCAGATTTACATTGTGCGGTCATTGGGAAGTGGCGATCAAGGTGATAAGTCTTGGGCTTCAGCCTGTGAGGCGCCACTTTCGGCAAGGACAGCAGTTGAACTTGGCCTTGCAGACTATACTAAAAAGATGCAATCGGTTGTTGACCGCGCTTGGGGTCAGATGTGTCAGACGAGCCGATGATGGCTACAGGCCGGCGGCCAATTTGGCTTCTTCGATGTCAATTTTACCGGCAGCTCGGAGTAGGCGTCTGGTGAGTTGCATGGCGTTTTCCATGGAGTGATCCATGTTGTTGTACCAGAATAAACCAGTGCGACCCGCCAGCTTTAGGTTTTCAAACTTGGATAACTCTGTACGGGCTTTGTCAAGTTCGGCTGGATAATCCTTGTGGTAGATGGGATAAGAGTGAGGCAAACGCTCAATCTTGACATCTATGACTGAACTTCGACTTGAAATCATTCCCACCTTAATCAAGTCGTCAACAACCCAGTCTGTCAAGCGTTCGCCATGATTCCATCTTGAATCGCCCACCATACATGTCACTTCGCAGCAGTATCCGACACCACCTACTGGACAAGTTTGAGGTGAAAGAAATCGAGGTGTTGAGATGCGGTTGAAAACAAGGTCAGAGGCGCCGTAATAACACCATTGATAGTCTCGAGGTGCGTCTTCTTTGACCATGACATTAAACAAAAGTAAACCCAAATAGGACAACTGTGGTGCTTGCAAATTGAGTTGTTTACAGATCTGAGTAATTGGACCAGTCCAAACGACTTGGGAGGGTTCATAGACTTCGCCGTCCGCATGTACCTCTACAATGCGATTTTTGTCTGATTTAACGGTGGCGATGCAATCTGTGTGCACAGTGCCACCGAGTTTTTCAATTTCGTTTTTGACAGAAGCCCAAGCTTCATGCATGCCGTGTACAGGGTAGACAAAGCGCTGAGGGGTTTTATTAAACTGCAGCAGAGTGGATTTGAGCAGCTGAAATAGATTTTGCATCTGTGCATTGTCGTCAATGATGGCTCGATTGATCCCAACCTTTGCCCAGTCGGAATGGGTTTCCCTAGGGTGAATCCCAAGGAACTTCATCGAGTAGCCCTCGAAGAAATTTCGGAAAAGTGTCGGGCCGTACTGGCGAAGAATGTAGTTTTCGAAGTTGTCTTCGCCGTAGTTCCGAAAGCCATTGACGGTTAAGTCAACAAAGGCTTTACCAGCCAAACTTGGCGGAAGCTGGACGAGATTTTGAGGTTTAATCGGCCAGTCATAGTACTTACCTTTAAAAAAAACTTCGGATTTTCGTGGAAAGTTGGTCCCTCTGTCTTTCAAGATACGCGAGACATAGGCATTGACATTGGGATTGGTAACATCAAAGCGGTGCGGGCCGCAGTCAAACACAAAGTTGTCTTCATAGACATATGATCGTGCCAATCCGCCAACCTGTTCCATTTTTTCAATAACAACGACTTTGGCACCTGCTTCAAGTAAGAGATGAGCTGTTACAAGTCCAGTTACTCCACCACCTACTATGACAACTGGTTTATCGTAAATACTTGGGGTCATAAGTCTCTATCCAAATCTAACCCTATTCTTTAGCCTATTTACCTTAGAATACCACTCACGAATGGATTTGAAGTGGGTTAATATTACACTTATCATGTAACCCAAAGGAGTGTAAATGCCCTCAAAAGAGATTCTTGCTCTAGCCGCAGACAACCGGCAACGCTTTTTACAGCACCTAAAAGTTGGCGAGGCAGCGCTCATTTTTGGTAACCGCTTAAAGTCTCGCAATGGCGACGCAGAGTTTCCTTTTCGCCAATCCTCAGATATTTTGTACTTGACCGCATGGCCCGAAGAACATGTGGCTCTATTCCTAGCTAACCGTGAAGAGGGCCAAGATATTGTCATGTTTGTGCAACCGAAAGATGAGTTGCGTGAAATTTGGACTGGTCGGCGGTTTGGACCAAATGGCGCCACTGATGTATTTGGTGCAACTGAAGCATTTGAATACGACCAACTCTCCAAAAAGCTTCCAAAGCTCTTAGAAAAAGTACACACCCTCCACTATCGATTTGCAGATTCTCCTGAAAATGATCGTCTTCTCA
>JAYYJC010000267.1:0-5580 GCA_036146655.1 Myxococcota bacterium
GGCGATTTGGGTATGGCAATGCCATTAGAATCCAGTCCACCTCGGCCAGTATAGTTTTTGTCAATTCCCCAATGTGAGCTGTAGTTGGCTTCATCGTTGGAGTCAGTTTCTCGCGTAATGTATTCAGCGACATCAAAGCCAATTCCGCCAGCACCAATAATGGCAACATGTTCTCCGATTTCAACTTTATCGTTGAGCACATCGATATAAGTCGTGACTTTGGACTGATCGGCACCCAATAGCGTGATTTTTCTGGGATGAACGCCTGTGGCCAAGACCACGGTATCAAAATCTTTTACGGTGTCTGCTGTGACTTTCGTGTTGAATTGAAAGGTGACACCTGCCGCAATTAACCGTTTTTTGAAGTAACGGATGGTCTCATTAAACTCTGTCTTACCAGGGATTTTTTTGGCCATATTAAATTGTCCACCGATGTCAGTTGCTGAGTCAAACAATGTGACATGATGTCCTCTTTCTGCGGCCACGGAGGCAAATGCTATTCCAGCTGGCCCAGCTCCTACCACGGCAATACTTTGCGGTGTTTTAGTTTTCTGAATGTTAAATTCAGTTTCGTGACATGCCAATGGATTGACCAAACAGGATGCTCTTTTATTTTGAAATGCGTGGTCCAGACACGCCTGATTGCAAGCAATACAGGTATTGATGGTTTCTGCTTGACCGGCTTTGGCCTTGTTGACGAACTCTGGGTCTGCAAGGAAAGGCCGTGCCATGGACACCATGTCTGCGTGGCCATTACTAAGGATTTCTTCAGCGATTTCAGGAGTATTGATCCGGTTTGAAGTGACCAAAGGGATTGTCACCTGTCCCATTAAACGGTGGGTGACCCAAGAAAATCCGCCTCTCGGTACCATGGTTGCAATGGTGGGGATTCTGGCTTCATGCCATCCAATGCCTGTGTTGATAATGGTTGCCCCAGCGGCCTCAATTTCTTTGGCGAGTTCTATGACTTCTTCCCATGAAGAACCATCTTCAACGAGGTCAAGCATTGAAAGGCGATAAATGATAATGAATTCTGGACCTGCAGCCGCCCGAACGGCTTTCACTGTTTCAATTGCAAAGCGCATGCGGTTTTGGTAAGAACCACCCCACTCATCATTTCTTTTGTTCGTTCGTTTGACGATAAACTGATTGATCAGATAACCCTCTGAGCCCATAATCTCGACGCCGTCATAGCCAGCTGATTTTGCAAGTTTGGCCGCATTTGCGAAATCACGAATGGTGCTATGGATTCCTTTCTTGGTCATCTTCCATGGTGTAAACATGGAAATGGGGGATTTGAGTCTTGAAGGGGCAACGCAAAAAGGATGGTAGGCGTATCGACCGGCATGAAGCAACTGAATGCATATTTTTGCGTCATGTCTGTGAACAGCATCTGTAATTTGGATGTGCTTTTGGGCTTCTTTTGCGGTGCTGATTTTAGCTGCAAACGGCTTTAACCAGCCCTGTCGATTGGGTGCAATGCCACCCGTCACGATAAGTGCAACCCCTCCTTTTGCGCGTTCTTCAAAGTAGCGGCTAATGGCTGTAAAGTCCTTATCTTCCTCCATACCTGTATGCATTGAACCCATTAAAGTCCGGTTTCGAAGTGTGGTGAAACCCAGATCAAGGGGTTCGAAAAGATTAGGGTAGGGGGACATTTATTATCCTTTATCGATCATTAATCAGTGACTTATTCTCTAAACCATAGTGACGCATAACCGCTTGGACTACAGACTGTGGCTGAGTTCCCACCCGGATTGACTTTCCAGCCCGAACTGCCGCAATTTCCAAACTCATTGGATGCGGCAATGTTGAACATACCAGTACCTTCTATGTGACCATTGTCTCCGTCGCAGTTGTATCCATAGTTTCCATTCACAACGCAATAAAGATCAGGGTAGGTGCCATGGGCACCGTTCGTTAAGGTCAGGTACCGTCCATCTGTAGTTGGATGTCGCATTGCGTTGCCATCCATTTGCCAGTTGTTGCTGCCACTCAGGTTTACAGTAAAGAAACTGCTGTTCGGTTCGTAGCGCATCATGATGACTGAAGGGGGGGGGAGTACATCAAAATTAAGTATGTATCGGCTACTCAATGACGCTACGCCATCTTGAGTATTGCCCCATCCATCGTAATTTGGATCCGAAAATGACATGTTGGCAACCAATGTCCATCCACCGCCATCTGTGGTCATGTCACAAAGCGCCAGAAAGGCACCGGTTCCGCTTGGGTCAATGTAGTATTGACCTGTGGCAGTTTGTCCCTCAGCCAAAAGACTCTGACAGGTCAATCCTGCACAGGAAGCGGTAGAACCATCTGGGTCACTTATGGTGGGGTCATTGTCATCGCAGTCGTTGGGGTCAAGAACCCCATCACAATCGGCATCAGTGAAAATGGTTTCAGATGAGGGATTGTTGTCGTCGCAGTCTTCGGAAGAAATCACCCCATCACAGTCAAGATCATCCACATTACTAAGTGCAGTTGGGTCATTGTCGTTGCAATCATTCCAAGCGAGTATTCCATCTGCGTCTTGATCAATGATGGCATTAAAACTTGTGCAAACCCATGTTCCAGATGATTGGTCATAGGACAATATCTCTCCGTCTGAGCAAGTGGTATTTGCGAGCGTGTCTGCCAGTATGGCACAGGTCCATTCGCTTGCATTCGAATCATACACAACCGTTTGTCCATTGGCGCAATTAATGGAGTTGAGTGCATCCGCATCTATGTCGCAGTACCAGCCACTAAGAGAGTCGTATTTTGCGACATCTCCGTCTGTACACGAAATGTCCAAAAGAGTATCGGAGTCAGTACTGAAAGTAACTATTCCATCTCCATTAAGTGTGGTTCCAGTGGCCAGATTAATTGGACCATTGATAATGTAATCTTCAACTTGGCTTTCGCTCAGTTGAGTATCATTGTCACCATCTGTAAACTCCGAAGGTATCCCAGTGATGTCGTTCCAGGCTGTTGCAACTGTGGGGCCAACCCATGAGCCGTTGCTGTCAATAATCAAATTCCCACCAATGCTAATTTGGCTTGCGTTGACAGTGCCCCCGTCTAAGTTTGTGCTAAAGGCACTGAGTTGTGCGTAGGGTGTTGATAAGATGGCCTGACGGGGCGAAAGTGGGCCACTGCTATTAACCTCAATTTCGAGATAGAGTGGGTAAAGTGAAAGTACGGATTCGTCTAAAGGGTTGTTGATCTCATCTGTACCCAATATGGCAGAATAGTACCCATTGTTAAAATTGACACTGACTGTCTCCTCGTAGAGAACGAGCCCATTGGTTAAATCGTCATACAATCTGAATTGGAGACTTTGCGTACCGGTAATGGCTGCGCCATTAGAGTCAATCAGGCGCCCCTGCTGAGTCAGTTGAAGTGGAACAGCATGCGCCATGTCAAGTAAAAAATAAACCAATATCATTTTCTCTCCTCGAGGAAAGTCAATCAATCGTATCATATTTCTGACATGACATTGCCAAACTGATACCCTTCTAAAGTCAACCGTTTTGGAGAATTTGTGCGTCGAGTATTAATTATCTATACCGGTGGAACAATTGGAATGAAGCAGACACCTGATGGATACGCACCTGTTTCTGGATGGATGGAAAGTCAGCTGCGATCAATCTATGCGTTCCAAGATCCCGATGCTCCCCCTCGTACAATGCCGCCTGCCAGAGATGGACGGGTCATTTGCTATGACATCATTGAATATGGATCTTTGCTTGATTCAGCCAATATGGAAACCCACCACTGGGTAAAGATCGCAACGGACATTGAAAAAAATTACCAAACATACGATGGCTTTGTAGTGCTTCATGGTACCGATACCATGGCTTACACGGCATCTGCACTTTCGTTTATGTTGGTCAACCTTCGAAAGACGGTCGTCATTACCGGTTCTCAAATACCGCTGTCTGAAGTTCGAAATGATGCAGAAAGCAACCTTTTAGGTGCGCTGACGATGGCGGGTCTGTATGAAATCCCTGAAGTATGCCTTTACTTTGATAACCAGCTCTTTCGTGGCAATCGAGCACAAAAATATGATGCATCTGGGCTAGGTGCGTTTCGTTCAGCCAACCTTCCTCCACTCGCCACGGTAGGCATTCACATTGATGTGGCTTGGCATCTTGTGCTTGCCGCACCTGCTCGTCCGTTAATGTTGCGCACCATCGCCGAGCAAAATGTCGTCGCTCTTAGGTTGTTTCCGGGCATCAAAACTGAAATATTGAGTAACTTTCTCCAACCCCCCGTTAAAGGCGTCGTTCTTGAAACTTACGGCGCAGGGAATGTGCCAGCGACTCGTCCAGATTTTTTAGCCGTTTTAAAATCTGCAACCGAGCGGGGAATCATTATTGTCAACTGTACACAGTGTTTTCGCGGAACCGTAAACTCAGATTATGCGGCGGGCTCTGTGCTTAATCAAGTCGGAGTGATTTCGGGGCACGACATGACCCCCGAGGCAGCATTGACGAAACTGGCCTATTTACTGTCACAGCCCGAGTTGAACACAGAACAAATCAAATCATATATGTCGAAAAATATAAGAGGAGAGCTCAGTTCTCGCACACAAAAGACACGGTTTTCATTTCATGAACAAGCATTTGTCGATACCGTAGCAAAAGTTCTAGGGCAAGGGGAACTGCTTGGCATCCGTGAGGATGTTGCTGCCGTCATGTATCCTGTCTTACTGTGTGCTGCAGCCAGCCGTGGAGATATAGAAGCTGTGGAGCGTATGTTGTCAAGCAATGTGTCAATAGACACTGGAGATTACGATGGCAGAACCCCGCTGCATTTGGCTGCTGCAGAAGGTCAAATTGACATGGTGAAATTTCTACTTCTGCAAGGCGCCGATGCCACTGTGGTTGACCGTTGGGGAGCCAGACCCATTGAAGATGCCAAGCGTCATGGTCACAATGATATTGTAAAGTTGTTGTCTGTAGACCGTGAAAAGCTCTAGTAAGCGGTGTCGATCTTATTACACCGACAGCCCGCTTAACGGTTAAGCCGCTTTGGCAGATTGCTTCTTCTGGGCGACTAACTTTCTGAGCGTGCCGATGCAGCTGCCACAGTATCGTCCGGCACCGGTCATCTGTGAAACATCAATCCAGTCCCTTGAACCATTGTCAAGGCACCGAGTAACCTTATCCTCACAAGTTTTAGTGCATTTACAGACCATTTGAACCCCCTTTGGATGTCAAGAGTTTATGCACTCTTCACCTCTGCGTCGAGGGGGATACTGTGACAATCGTGGATCGTTTTTTTACGGTGCCCAATTCAAATTGTACTGCAAGCTGTGTCCAATCTTTTGTGAGAATTTCTCGACTGATTTTGCTGCAATGGATTTTTTTAGAGGCGCTGGAATAAACTGCGACAGTTTACCCCCAAATGAGAGTTGCTCATTTTGTGGTCTTGCCAATGGTCCCTTTGGAGTGGGAATTGCAAAGTCGACTTTGGCCATTCGTTTTTCTGTGAGGACCAGAAAGACTGAAAGGCGCAAAAACGACTGTAATACTGGGTCAGAGGCATGGTTTGCCCAATTCGCTGCAGGCAAGAAATCAACAAAATGCATCAATT
>JAYYJC010000268.1:0-10000 GCA_036146655.1 Myxococcota bacterium
AAAATCCCAACGCAAGGGCCGTAACCAGAAGAATAAAAGAAACTCCCCACAGTCGAGGGTCACTCATATACAGATTAACGGCAAAGTCCATCCGATAAATCAACCCCGCATGAAGCGCAATTAAAACCCCTAAGGAAAATGAACTGGCCCGTTTATGCCCCAGTACTTTTCGAGAAATGAACCACACAATGCATGAAAATGAGCCATAGAGGACATGTGCTGAAATTCCCCACAACATCAAATCGGTCCATTGCATGCCCAGACGGGGTTCAGCAACGGTCAACAGCTCAATGCTGGTTAGTGCCACAGTGACGGATAACAATTGTCGGAACGATGACATTATGTGTGCTGCCCTGCTTCACGGAGGCGTTCTTGAGCAGCATCTGGACTCAGGGCCTCTGGATGAACTGGATAATCGTCAAAAAATGGCTGAATATCTGTTCGTCTAACCTGTCGACGCATTTGTAAAAATGGCAAATAATGACTTGGAAATTGCTGAACCCAACCTTCAAACCGAAGCCCATATCGTAGGGCATTGTGTCGTATCGGCTCAGCCGCTTCCTCCCATTCAAGAGGTGGTGAAATGATCACCTGATGTGTAGACTGATGGCTGTGCCTAAGGACCACTGCAGGCAAAAGAGCAGCCTTGGTTTTTTGCCAGAGCTGAAAACTTTGCACAGAAATGTTCATTTTCCGTCCCATAAAAGGGATCTGAAGCCATTCCGTTCCACCACCCCCATCAAATGCCAATCCCAAAACCTCATTGGCTTTAAGACAATTAAAGGCAGGTCGAAGAAACTTGAATACATTGATGTGATTGACGGGCAGAGTTTGCTCAAGCTGCCATCGAAGTTCAAGTTTTTGACGCCACAATGCATTGGATCGTTCGGGTAGAATATCAGCCCAAACCGTGGGGGGAGCAGACAGTTGATTAATTGAATAGCCTCGATATCCCAAAGCGGGCATGATCATCTGATTGGCGCCAAAATGACCGATCATCAAGATGGCTCCTCGGCCTTTTTCCAAAGCCAAGTCAAGATGCTCTTTACCTAAAATCTCACACACATGATGGATATTAGAAGAATTAAGCATGGGGTAGCGGAGAACTTCAAACTCGTTGAATATGCGCAACCGTGCCGCCTCCTTCAGGGTGTGACGGTAAAAACGGTTGGTTCGCTTTGGAAAGAGAGCCTGAAGCTCAGCCATTTGATCGGAGTGGTGGGCGGAAACCCGCATTGTGGCAATCACATTGGTTAGCTGAATCAATTGTTGCCGACTCAGTGCAGCGAGTCCTTTGGGACCAAACCGATAGCTCAGAACTCCAGCGGCATCATTTAAAAACCATTTAATGGTCATCCCAGCATCTCGCGCAGTCTCCTTTTGTCAACCTTGCCATTGGGGAGCATGGGAATCTCATCCCAAAAACTCACCTTTCTCGGAACCTTAAACCGGGCAAGGTGTTTGGCGCAAAATTGAATAAGTGTCGCCATATCAAGCGCTGAGTTCAGTGAACGCTGTACAATGGCATGCGGTACCTCACCCCTCAACTTTTCGACAGCCCCAACGACCACACACCTTGACACCTCAGGGTGCCGTTCAATGACTTGCTCAATCTCAAGCGGAAAAACTCGAATCCCCCCCACTTTAAGCATCTCTGAGCGTCTTGAAGCAAACTGGAAAACACCTGGCTGTATCTCTCGCATCAAATCTCCAGTGTGGTACCACCCGTCTTGAAACGCCGAGTGGCTCTCCTCTGGTTGACCGATGTATTCAGAAACCACCGCAGGTCCTGAAATGATCAGCTCCCCAACAACACCCATCGGCAACGGTTTCCCGTCTTCATCTACAATCTTTGCACTGTATCCGGGGATGACTGCACCTGTGGCACCAGATTCCCGATGAGAGCGATTGGCCAAGACTACCCCCGTGGCCTCTGTACACCCCCAAACGGGGATAAAATCAGCCTGAAAACAAGTCTCCATCCGCTTAACGGTTTGAGCAGATACATATGCACCGCCACTTTCCAATAGCCGCAAAGAAGAAAGGTCAGGGCTGTGATTTGCCATCTCTCTGTAGCGGATCATCATTTCATAAAAACTGGGAACTGCCATCATCCATGTGACCTTCCAATGCGCAATTTGTTCCGATATGATTCGAGGAGACAGAGAATCGACAATCACAAAAGCACCACCAACCAAAATCGACCGGTGAAAAAGTTCATGTGGATGCATAAAGACAGAAAACATCCCAAGGAAAACATCTTCGGAGTGAAAACCCAATCCCGCAATGGTGTCTCGCGCATTGATTAAAATGTGCGCATGCGTGCTGACGGCGCCTTTCGGACGACCAGTAGAACCCGATGTATAATTCAGATAACAGACGGTATCTGGTGTCGGTACAAAGTCGGATTGGGGATAATCCACCTCTGGCCAAAATGCGTGCTGGCCAGTGGCAGTACTTGTGTCTATTGACAGCACCAAAGGGTCCTTCTTAAAAGAATGCGCAATGGCATTAAGCACATCCGTACGACTCTCTTGAGTGAGAACAACTGTGACATTTGCCGTCGCAATTTGGTCGCAAATGTGCTTCTCATTTAACTTAAAATTGATTGGACAAAAGACGGCACCTAGCCGTGCGCATGCCAAAAATGCCACGACAACCTCAGGGGATTTGTCTGTCAAGCAACCTACGGTATCGCCCGATTTCACACCCAGAGCGTGCCAATATCCTGCCACTCGCTCGACAGTGATGTAGAGCGCATGCCATGACCAATGACGCTGATTGGCACACATTGCCTTGTTGTGAGGCCAGGTCTGAGCCGCATAGGCAAGCGCTTCAGTCAAAGTTTCGGCAGATGAATTCATAGAATTGCCGTAAAATTAAAGGAATGACATGGACAGGCTAACCGATCATTCGATACATATCTTTGCAAGTTCATTATATTTGCATCAAAATGGGACAAATTCATGGAAGCACGCACACTGAGAGATCACTACATGGGTGGCTACTGCTTATCCAGCCTAGGTTCATATTACAACCAGCTTAAGATGGCTCGGCATTATCACAGTCTTGGCGATGAGGACCTAAAGCAGCACTGTATTGACTGGCTGGCTTTTATTCAGTCAAAAAGTGAGACCATGTTCCATCGATACCTGATGGTGGAATATTTACAATTGGGTCGGGCACCCACTGAAGATGAAGTTCTCAGTTTGACCACACCCGAACAATACAGAGAATGGCTAAAAGCCACACATGAGAGATTGCTTGATCAATATGATGGAGACGAACTCATCTGTTATCTATATTTATACGGCTATTGCCAAGGAGATGTCTATACAGCACTGGTCGTATTGATTTCTGTAGTGGAGTTGGGGCTGGCTTTTCGCACGCACAATCCAGACCAGATCGAAGCATCTGTCAGTCGGATACAGACCATAATGGAACGCTGGAAATATTTTGGAGAGTCAATTGGAGAACTGGACGGCCTTCAAAACTTCAGTCTCGGTTTTTACAAGATACAAAGCAAACTACATGGACCACTTGAACTTTTTTCTTCAAGCGAAGAACGCTTTGCACTCATCCTTGATGATTTGAAAGAGTCTTTGACCCTACTAGACAACCTGCAAGAGTCCCTCGCACAATTATTACCAGGGCAAGATGATGAATCGGATTCTGAACACTCAAACTTTGCGTACTCTTCTCAGGCCATCAGTGACTTAGACATGAACTCGGAGGAAAACTTATCCAAGACTCCTGATTCAAAAGACTCAGACCAGTCAAAAGACACATCTCCCAACAGCTAGTTCACAAAGACCTCAACGGTCAGCCAAGGAAAATGTCAAACCATAGTAGAAGTGATTGGCTTAACTCACCTTTACGGTTGTGATTAGGTCTAGTGCTGCCTGACGAACGATGTTTGTGTCGTTGTGCTCAATAATGACATAACCATCGCCCTCATAACTTGAGCTTTTGGGCAATCCAACCACAGGGAGTTTCACTTCAGAAACCAGATTGCCCATTTTGGATTGGGCTTCTGTCAGACCGGTAATCTTAGAAATCTTTCCAGAACCTTGTGACCGAAGGAATACAATCGCCGCTGCTTTTTGGCGATGCCAAGGACCATCGAAACGATCGTCTACCATCAAACGAGCCCACGTCAGATAAGGATTCATGCCGTGAATACGGCCTGTAACTTTCGAAAATTGCGCACCGGGTGGACGCGCACCGATCTCACCAACAGCCACAGTCCCATCCGAACGGTAAAACCACTCCATGTGGGTCATCGCTGTTTTCAGCCCCAGCGCTTTAATCGCTTTATAGCCCACATCTCGTGCTTGCTTAAACATGGGGTGGTCGATTTCTTTTGGGAAAAGAACCACCCACTGAATCCAAGGATTCTGCATGACCTCAAGTGGTGAAGGATAGTATCTTGAAAATGACGCAAACAGTGGAACACCATTGAGCGTGTAAGCTTCCATTGAATGTTCGACACCCGTTAAGAACTCCTCTACAAGGACAGGCCTGACTGGGATGTCTTTCATGGCTTCAACCAACTCTTGCGGATTGTTGACACGGTAAGTCGCACGACAACCTGCGCCAGCTGGTGGCTTCAACACAACAGGAAAACCCACTCGGTCAATAAAGTGCCAGAGTTCATTTACATTTCTTACCTTGAGGTGTCGTGCACAGGGCACGCCTGCGGCTCTTAATGCGTCTTTCATTTCAGCTTTATCTCTGAAACGCCTCGCCGTATGCGGTAAGACTCCTGAGATGCCAAAACGTTCACGCAAAATGGCAAGTTGTTCTTGAAGACTTTCGAGGATTCCCAGTAGCCGATGAATGGGACCAAAAGCAGCCACCACCTGTGTCATGGTTTTAGACAAAACATCCACACTGATCGCATTTTCTACCAAAATAATGTGATCAAAGCTTTGAGCCATCTCAGCAGATGGGGCTTTCTGAAATATTCCGATAAGACGAACATTAGACAACTTTGAAATGGCTGCACCAAAGCGCATGGTGGCTCGCATTGGAAATGGGGCAATAAAGACAACATTAAGCATGGAACGACCTCCAACTCAAGAGCTAAATATCGCTGTTCATTCCAAATGACGACCACCCACAGCACTTCGTTGCAGACTTGCCACGCAGACGGTTTATACGATGATCATTTGACAATTGAGAAACAGCCAGTGCACACATACAAACACTGTAATAGATGCCTCATACTGACGGCTCATATTCTAGGAGTTCCTGCGATGAATGTTGTGTTTCTCTCTCCCGCTTATCCTCTTGAAATGCAAGACTATGTCAGAGGTCTTGCAGAGGTCGGCGCCAATGTATATGCAGTGGGTGATTCACCCGTTGGGGCTATTCCACCCAAACTTAGGCCATATATTTACGACTATCTTCAAGTACCCCAACTGTTCAATGAACAAGATCTCATTCAACGCGTGGTTAAATGGTCAAGAAAGAAAGGAATTGATCGCTGCGAAGCATTGTGGGAACCCCTTACCTTACCCGCTGCGCACATCAGAAAAGCACTGGGCCTTCCAGGGATGTCTCCCAAAACAGTTTTGGGTTTCCGAGACAAATCCATCATGAAAGATCGCATCGCAAAAGCAGGCCTAAGGGTGCCTTATGCTTTTCGATGCAAAACAGAATCGGACATTAGAGCTGCAGTGGAGCAAATCGGATTTCCAGTGATCATTAAACCCATTGCAGGGGCTGGGTCAGCTGATACCTACAGAGTCAACGATAGAATAGAGCTTGAACGCACCGTTCTACGGGTAAAACATGTCAAAGAACTCAGCGTAGAAGAGTTTGTAGACGGCCGTGAATTTACCTATGACACGGTTTGTGTCAATGGAGAACCACGGTATGAAAATGTCGCAGAGTATCTACCCCGCCCACTTATTGCTCGAAGCAATGAGTGGATTTCGCCCATCATCATTACTGTTCGTCATCTCCAACAACCACATATCCAAAAAGGAATACAGCTTGGCAAAGGTGTTTTGAAGGCCTTGAACATGGGTGATGGATTTACCCACATGGAATGGTACCTGACACATAGTGGAGAGGTTGTCTTTGGAGAAATTGGTTGCCGACCTGGAGGGGCACACTTGGTGGACCAAATGAATTACACCTCGGACATCGATTTATTTAGAGAATGGGCGAGAGCCATCTGCTGGAAAGATGTCCACATACAAAACCCTCGCCTTTACAATTGTGCCATCATTTTCAAAAGAGCACATGGCAATGGCGTTATTCATCGTATCGAAGGGCTCAGAAACTACCTTCAACAATATGGGGCTGCTGTGGCTGTCGAAAACCTATTAAAGCCTGGACAACGGCGTAGAGACTGGAACGCCACGCTTGTCAGTGATGGCTTTTTAATCATACGCCATCCAGATTGGCGAGTTGCCCAAGTTCTTGCCGAAAAGGTTGCCACCGACATTCATTTGTTCGCTGGCTAAGGCTAGCGTTGACAAAGTTCATTGAGATCGAAATCCCAGCAAAAGCGAGTGGTTTCGTTGGGTCGGACAACGATCTGAGTTTCATGATACCGTCCATCATTGGACACCATCTGTACATGATGAGTACCAGCCCGAATACTACCGCGGTACCACGGACTGTAACGGATGGTATCGACAAAAATGAAACCCCATGGCCGAGAGTTGATGTAGAGAACACCTTCGCCTTCGACCGGCTTTGCTTTGAGCTCTTCGACCAAGACCATTGCGGTTTCGTAAGTCAACTTTTCTTTGGGATCCGCTTCTTCACTCTTCGTCGATTGAATTTGCTCATTCACAGCCTTTAAGCCAAGTCCCTCCATTCGTCGAATAAGGGCCTCTTTTGAGTCAGCCACAATGAGCGCCCGCCCCTCAACGCCGATGGGTAAACTGCCCCACCTTTCTAAAGCAAAATTGTAGCCCACGAAGGCATCAGTGGTTTTACAGTCGCCCGAGAGTGATCCCACCACGAGGATCAAATCCTTACTGTTTCCATTGGTTACCTCTAAGATAATTGGGAGACCAACATCAACTGCCGTACTGCTAAGTTCATGGCCATACAGGTATTCACCAGCAACACCAATGTTGGATAAAGCCACTTTGACTCCTTCCAGAGGCTCTTGAGCATCACTGTACATTGGAAATGCCATTTGTGCACCAGCGACATCTATCGGTTTACTCAGTAAACTGGCAGCACCATACACAGCTGCAACGGATTGTTCGTCAGCAGATACGGCGAAATCTGGAAGACCACTCAACGAGGTTCTACAGCCTTGTGTCCCTTCAAGTGGGTTTGTGGGAGGCTTGTTATTGAAACAAGCAGCGAAAATACTTAAGATCATTGCACCCATATGAGATATGTCCTTTCTGCTATGAATTTACATAAAAAATGTATATGAACTTTATTAGTGTCTATTTGGGATAGCGAAATATTACAAAGAGATGATACAAAATTTGTAGAATTGTGATAATTTCATCTCATCGAAATTTATCTTAATTTTTAAAAATCTGACTTATGAACATACAAGCTTTCAGCATTGAAAATGGACGCTACCAAATCATTGGTAAGCTCGGAGAAGGCGGAATGGCTGCGGTTTTTCGCGCCTACGACACCCTTCTCAAGGTAGAGAGAGCCATCAAGGTGCTTTCACCTGAATACGCAAAACATGGCCAAATCAGAGAAAGATTTGTCACAGAAGCCAGTACGATGGCTCGCCTGCACCACAAAAACATTGTAATGGTTCATGACATTAAGCCTCAAGGCACCCCAGTTTACATGGTCATGGAGATGCTCAAAGGCGGTTCGCTAATGGACCGTGTCGAAGACCACGGCACCCTACACGCACAGCAGGCAATTGACGCAACCATCGCAATGGTAGAAGGCCTCGGTTTCGCCCACAAAAATAAGGTCATCCATAGAGATGTCAAACCTCACAATGTCCTGCTCGATGAAGACGGGATTCCAAAAGTCACTGACTTTGGTATTGCCCGAATAGAAGATGAAAATAGCGGTAAAACCAAGACAGGTGCAATAATGGGGACATTTGCTTACATGGCTCCTGAACAACGGCTTTCAGCTCGTCGGGCCACGGCACAGTCCGATCTGTATGCTGCAGGTGCATCCATGTTTGTATTGATGACCAACCAAAACCCAGCAGAAATCTTCAGTGAAGAAGTTCAGGACCGTTTAATGGAAGGCTTTGATCCAGAAGTCAAAGCCTTTATCAGAAAAGCATGTCATTTCAATGCCAAAGAACGGTATGCGGACTCGGAAGAGATGGCGGATGCCCTTCGATTACTGAAGACCAAAATTGAACCCTTACCCAAAGATGCAATGCCTGTTTATGCTGAAGGTTCAGAACTCAGGCCCATGAAAGATTTGTCCGACAACGAAATCTCAGTTGTACAAGAACAATGGCATACCTTTTGTCATACCACACCTCCAAGTGGCCAATCACGGCCGCCACTTCAAGCCCCCAATTCATCGTCTGTTGAGACCATGGCCTTTGGTGGAATGGATGAGGAAGATGGAACCAATAAGACAATGGGGTTTGACTACCTTGAAAATGACAACAACGCAGCCCAAACCATTACCGCACAAGGGGTAGCTGCCGAAACCATCATGCCCATGAAAGGCGGAAATGAAACCGCCATTCAAAGCAGTGATCAATCCGCTGCATATCCAGTCAATCAGGTGCCAATGGCGTCAGCCGCACCAAAATCAAAACTTCCATTGATTCTCGGCATAATCGGTTTTGCAGCATTGGCAGGTGGCGGGTTCGTCGTTTTTCAAGATAGAATGGCCAAAGAAGCGGAACTTCAAAAGGAAATCGCTGAAAAGGATGCACAACAAAGAGCTGAGAAGCAAAAAGCCGAAGAAGAACGAAAGGCTCGAGAAGAGCAAGAGCGCTTGGCTGCATTGCAAACCGATTTAAGCAAAAAAACACCAGCAGTTGAAGGGACCAATCAGAAGACAATACTTCAGGTCCTCGGCGCACCCACCTGGGTCATTACGGACAAAGACAACAACTCAGATTGGGCATTAAGTGAAGGCAGTGAATTGTCGTGGCTTTGGAAAAATCAAAATTGTCCCCCAATACAAATTGAGTTTAAGCTAGACAGTCTCAAAGAAGCCTACCAAATCACGCAAATCAATGATGGCTGGGAAAACGGTGAATCTGGCTGTCTTGAAGAAGGGGATTACCCAAGCAGCAAGCTTCCACCCGATACATTTCTGTGCAATGCAAATGGCAGAAGCAAGCAATGTAAAGAATATACGAAGCCAAAGAAGTCTTCTGCGACATCATCATCAAACGCCTCAAGCAGTTCATCCTCCTCTAGTGGTTCAAGCGGTTCGGCCTGTAATACCAGTGCCATTGGACGCCTTAAAGTGAACTCTAGACCTTGGAGCTATGTGTATCTCGATGGCCAAAAAATCGGCACAAAGATCGATCAAGAAACGAAGGCTTGTGGCCACAGAATCAGGATGACACGAGATGGGGTCGGTTCTAAATCACTTTCACTAACGGTCCGAGAAGGCCAAACCACTACCTATTGCTGGGATTTTGAAAAGGAGTCACAATGCGACAGATAATTCCCCTTTCAGTTCTATTGATGTGTACCATCCAAAGGGCACACGCAGAAGAAAAAGCCTCTGAAGCACCTACAAAAAAGGAAACGGCTGAAGCGGCTGCTGAGCAGTCCGCTGAAGAGCCAGAAACCGACGCAAAAGAAGAAGCACAACAAAGTTCTGGCAAAATCTTGGTGGTCCACAACTCAGTTGAAGAGACACTAACAAGAGCTAAAACCCTTGCGGCCTTGCGCAACGCAGGGATGAAAGATCTTGAAGTAGACGACATTAACCTAATAGTTCTCAATGACCTTATTCGAGCAGGCTCCTATCAATCACTTGACGGTGCTGATTTGATGACCTGCAACACCACCCAAGCATCGCTGTCTCGTTTGCGCAATATGATTCAGCAAGCTGA
>JAYYJC010000269.1:0-12454 GCA_036146655.1 Myxococcota bacterium
AAACGAAGTTTCGTACCTCGAGTTTAAAAAAGCAGAAGCCACACTCAGAGCAGCGGAACAATCGCTGAATTGCTTGAAGGACTTTGCCGATGCCGAATTGGCATTTCAACTTTACTTTTTTCAAGGCATGGTTTTGTTTGACAATGGTAACAAAGAAGGGGCACAGCAAGCTTTTCATAATGCGTTGACTTTTATGCCCACCAAGCGTTGGGACGATTACTTTGCACCAGATGCAAAGCCCCTTTTCGATGAAATAAAATCTGAAATTGTAAAAAGTGCGGAGCAAAAGCTGACCATTTACCCCACACCAGCTCGGGACAGCATTTGGATCGATGGCTTTCCTGCTGATGGCAATACCCATATGCTCAAACCAGGTGCTCACCTCATTCAAAACAATACTGGTGAAAGCACGCGGTCGTACCGTGTTGTCATGGGGGAGACAGAAGCAGACTTCATCATTCCCGCCGCTCTGTCACCGGACTCACTCACATGGACTCAACAGACTGAACGGTTGCCAGAATTAAACAAAGTTGCGTCAGCATTGGCTTCAGCCAACAAAGGCTCGGTCTTGGTCAATGGCTCTGAAGTATGGCTGTACGATGATGCCAGCAAGAGCATCAAAGAACTTGAAGTGCCGCGCTCTCTCTACATCAGTGGTAGAGACCCCAAAGTGGTTGCCATGGGCAGTTTGGCCGCAGTTGGTGCGCTCGCATCATTGTCTGGTGTCACAATGATGGGCATCAGCGCCAGTCAGGCAAACAGCTACGCAGATCAAGCACAAGATGCTGATGAATACAAGAAGTTCACCAATGCAAAGAACAATTACGACGAGCTGGAAGGACTCCACAATGTCTACACCGGCATCTTTATTGGCGGAACGG
The DNA here is from genome assembly GCA_036146655.1 of Myxococcota bacterium. Lineage (GTDB taxonomy): Bacteria > Myxococcota_A > UBA796 > UBA796 > UBA796 > JAYYJC01. Next base: position 882 of record JAYYJC010000269.1, read on the forward strand.
TTATGTCTGCGGGTTCCGCAGCCCTACTTTACAGATTTAAACAACAATAAATCATTGTAACAACGAGTCAATGAATCAACTGCACACATCACAAATTACCCTACAAAGCTTCGGCTATTTGCTGCAACGCATTCATTTTGCGAAGTATATGGAGGGATATCACATCTATCTACTCCAAGACGGAACAATCTCGTCCCAATCACTACATCCGATTGCCAGAGTAACCCTGACCAACGAAAAAATGACACTGTTGTCTTTAAAAGACAATCTTTCTGTTGGCCCAAATTTACTCAATAAAGATGACACACTGTTACTCGATACCTCATTGTCAATCATCTACAACAATGTCCATTTTCTCTTTATCCCCCACCCTCAAAACCCTGTTTCAGGATGGCCATACCGAGCAGAGATACAAACCAAAGCCACACCGATCAACATTTCGTTTAATAACAAGAGTTTAATTCGCATCGGACGGAAAAGCAGTTGTGAGATTGTGCTTCCATCTCACAGCAAGAATGACAACATCATCTGGAAACCTGAGTTTGAGTTTAAAGATTCAGTTCCGACCGGTGCAGGATATACTTCAAAATCTCGATTTTCAACAGACACCATCATGGTCAGTACTGAACATGCCGGAGTGCGGCACGAAAATGGACTTTTTGTACTTCAGAATATTGGAAAGAACTGTTCGTGCTTTATCAGACGAGATGACTCAATCTTTGCACTTACCCCACCACAGGATTCTGACAAAGCTGAAGCACGAGAAGACATCACACTCCAGAATAACGATTTGCTTTACATTGGAAACCGATTGTTTAGAGTACAAATGAATGCACAACGAAATGAACCCCATCTAGACCCCAGTCGGTTCATTCATGAAGCATTTCCAACCCATATGGACGCACCCAGCCGTTCTACTCAAACGATTGAGCACAATGAGGTAGAGTCGCTTGCTGCTCAAGCCAAACGGTTCTTTGCCCCCAAAAGTTCGAGTAATTCAGAACAAGTGTCTGATGTTCCAGAAACACCAAAAGTACGCAGTTTCTCCGAAAGCGAGAAGTCGAACATCGAACAACATGCGACCACCCTCTCATCTCAAGCCAAACGGAACAAAGAACGGCCATCCAACCGTCATACACCGCTTAGTCCTCAACAAATGCTACAGTCGGCCAAAACCATTAACTTGATTGAGCCGACGGATAGTGAAACAAATTCGAATCCACCTGTCGATATCCCAGAATACATATGGGAATTGTCCTTATCTTCAAGTCATCAAATTCGCTTGCTGGGGTGGTTAATCAAAGGATCTCTGCGAATTGGTAATACAGCCGACCATGACATTATTATTCCTGAAAATAGAATTCAGAGCTCACAAGTATTCCAACCTCAAGATTACTGCACCTTACACTTTCGCAGGGGTACAAATGCATTTACCTCACATGACAGCTCAGACATCATTATAGAACCGTCAAAAGACAACGAAGCATCTGAGACCAGATTTCATATTGTAAGAAGAGGCCTGCATGGCTCCGAAGACTTCAGGATAACCCTTGAACCCGAGACTTCATCGGTCATTCCAAGTTCAATGAATCTTTCCATCGATAGAGGAGATGAAACGGTGGCATCGATGTTCACACAAAGTCTGACATCAAACTCAAAACTGATTCCTTTTCGATTTTCTTCAACGGAAATCAATTGTTCAGTCGAAGACGATGACTTGATTGTTGAAGCCGCCCAAGAACTAAGAATGGTTCGTGTCGATCTCAATGGTAATGTCCATACACATGGTCGAGAAAAGCCAATGAGAATCAGTCCAAACGAAAAAGCCATCATCGAAAACTGCATTATACAGTGGTATTTACCCAACTAAACTCATGTCTATTTTACTTCGAAGTGTTCCCATTTCATTGTCTTGGAACAACAATCAATTTTCACTGGCATCAAACAGTCAGTATTTGATTTGTCAAGACAACCAAACTCATTTCATCCGCTCAGAGCAGCGAATACAAGAATACATTCAAGGGATTGGTGCGATTTACAGTATTGCAGACGGGGTACAAAGTCTTCCTAGACCAAAAGCTTCCGCTGCGATTGCCATTCGAGCCATCCGTGAGTTTTACCAAGGCGCCACCCTCTCTTCTCCAGTGATCCAATTGACTCGCTTTGTCGATCAAAGCCATTATAAGCTCAAACATAAAGCTGAGAAGGACAATATCGCCCCACTGGGTGCCTCCATTGTGAGTGCGTGGGTTCTTGATGAACGGCTTCACTTTGTAAACATCGGAAACACTCGACTGTATGAGTATACAGACAAACAACTCATACAACACAGCGTGGATCAAAGCATCGAACATTTTAATCAGCGTTCGACAGACAGTGGTGCACGGCTCGGCCAAGCTTTTTTGTTTGGAAGATACGATCATAATGAACAACTCCACATCGAGCTTGGTGAAAATGTAAAGTCGATTAAAGTTCACAAAGGTCAACGGTTTCTTTTGTGTTCAGCATCTTTTCCAATGCTTCTCGGACAGAAACTAAATGCCTTTCTCGACCTACCAATTGAGCAACTGAATGCGCAGTGTAAAGCAACGATTCAGAAGGTAAGCTTTCAAAGTGATGTCAGCGCCATCGTGCTAGACATCAACTAATACTTTTACGGTTTGGACAAACTAAATACGGTTGTTCCAACGATAATCATGTCGCCTGAATGGGCTTTCATTTGCCGTGACAATTGAATGAGTTGTCCATTTTTAAAAAGAAGAGTGGGAAGCCGCTCATGGATTGGAGAGACCCAAACTTCGTTATTGTCATCAATGTGCAACATGGTTTGACGGCGCCCAACCCAAGAACGATCCCAGCTCCATCCACTGCCTTTGATCCGCTGTGCTTTGGCACTGTTCATCCAACCAATCCGATCTTCTCCACCACGCACAGCAAGTGCCAGTCCAGGATGATTGGGTTCACGGCCAATCTCAAATCGGTCGCCATGATACAACGGCTGTGAATTGGACTGAATACCAATAATCATTCCTCTGTAAATTCCTGAAAATGACAGATAGCGGAAAGTACCCAACGGTGTACGAATAAGCGCACCATCTCTTAAGTCCACAGGCTGTTGTAGGACGCGGCGGCCATTAACCGTCACATCCATTCGATATGACGCCACAGATACTCGATGTGGCTGTACATCTACTTTCATAAAGCAATCCGCCGGATCGTCTTCAAAGCCCCACGATCCATCAGAAAGAAGGTCAAAACTGTACGATTGAATAAGCCCTTGAAGCGGAACTTTAGGGAGCGCAACACCAACGGTATCTAGCATATAGTCACCCACATCGACAAGATCATCAGCCATTAATGTGGAAGAACCCGAAGACTTCCCTCCACTGAGCTTTGCACTGGCAACGGCTTCAAGCATGGCTTCATCACTGGAGATGATCAGTTTCTTTCCACTTTCCAGCCATGAAAGCCGATCATCCAATGTGACTTTATCAGATTGATACCAAATATTTGTTGATAACAGCAGTGTGGGCAAGCTGTTCAAAACAAGATTAAAATCTTGAGAACCAATGGTGTACCCGGTAAAAATGACATGTGTTTTGGCGTCTGGTTGCCTCGTGAATTCAAGGTTGACAGAGGGACTGACGATGAAGACCTTTGAAGGCTGAGTTCTCAATACTTCACTAAGGTCATTATGAATGTGACATTGGGTGGAACTGACCAACTTATACAGGTTTGAAAGGGCTGGTAAAGATGACTTATTCGCTTCTTTATATGGTTCCCATGGCAGTATGTCTCTGTTGCAGACCAAATAAGTTGCTTGACACATGGCCGCTTCACCAGCTGAGACAACTTTATTAATTTCATACAGTTGTTTGAAAAGTTCAGAACTCAGATCTGGATTTTGGCTGTCCAATTGTCCAGTCGACAAACTCACTCGAAATGCGAGTTCGCCTTCTTGAGATTGAATGGAAACTCCAATTAATTCGACGGCTGCTTGAGCCGCCTTTGTGGAGTCATCAAAACGAATAATTCCTTTCCTGTCATCGATGTTGAACGCAGTACCGCTGAACTTTGCGGACAATTGTTGAATGTGTGATTCAATACTGCTGATGGCGATTGTTTGCTCAAAAATTCCGCTATTGGTTGGTATGATCGCTAATTCATAGAGCAAACATGTCTGCAAAGCGATGGGCATGGGATCTCCACTTAAGTTCTTCATCTGATCTATAACCCCATCTGTCCGCATTTTAAAGGCAGAGAAAATAGGTTCTATTCTTGAAGTGACAACAAGAATAGTTCACGGGGAAGTTCGTAACGCATAAAATCAATCTGATGAACTCTCAATCCAAGTTCATTAAATAATTCCAACCACTCGAGATAAGACAAATACGCCATTTCATGGACTTCAAAGAGCGATTGAACAGCCTCTGCGTGCCGCATTAGTGCGGAAAAAGCAACTTTAAAGGCATTTCCGTCCATCTCTGGCTTCCACCGCCATTCCGTAAGGTGTACATGCCTTTCCTGAATTTGGCCTTCTCCCGACACAATGTTCTCAAAGAAAGTTTCCTTAAGGAGATCGGGCACAATCAAGATGCGACCCTTGGGATTTAGTTGACGAATGGCATTACGCAAACAGGCGGCAACCGCTTCTCTAGATGTCAAGTACATAATGGCATCATGGATTAAAACCGCATCTGCTCTGTGTCCGTAATCCGCATGACACATGTCTGCGCAAAGATGAACCGCACTTGGATTTCTTTTTTTAGAAAGCGCCAACATCACTTCGGATTGGTCTATCAAGATTAAATGTTTGGGTTGGTCTAAGTGCTGTGCGAGATAACCCCCACCAGACCCCAACTCTACCAGTGACTGGATGGCCGTTGTGCGTCCATCATTCAATAGAGACCAGTACAACAGTGCTTCATCACAGTAGGCATCATCTGGGGTTAACGCTTCCCAAATAAAAGCCCATTCACCGTATAACTTTGACATCATTACCTCTCAACGAACACCAATTAGCCGATTAAGGAGAAATGGTCGATGCACAGTCGATGTCACAGTAAAAAGACACTCATAAAAGGACTCTTAGATCGTCGGGGTTACGATTGCAGAGCCTATTCAGAAACTGGATTGAGGACAGCCCCAAGGACAAATATCTGGGTAATGTAAAGGCGGCCACTCTCATCTTCTGAAATACCAACCCCACTAAGATTATAATCTCCAAGAATATTATCGGCATGTCCATCAGAGTCGAGCCACTCATTGACCGCTTGTTCAGGGGAATCATTAAAGGCAACATTTTCTGCTGCGCTGATGACCTCGATGTCACCATACAAAGATGCAATGCGGCTCTGGAAACCTGAGTGCCCGAGTTCTGTATCGCCAACAGCCATATTTTCGGAATGATACCGCGCCAGCGCTCCAATATGGGCTTCAGGCTCCAATGCAATGAGACCAATCTCGTTCCGTATTATATTGATGTCTTCAAACAATCTCAGTTCTTCTTCAGAAAACTCAAATGGTTCAACGGTACTCACAAGCCCCCAATCTCCAGACGAACTCGATGATTCACCAGTGGGAACATCAAGTGGATTTGGACTACACGCAAGTAAGAAAATAAACATGAATATCAATAGCCTGATTGCCTGTCACAAAATGTCACTTCAGGTCAATTTGCGTCAGACAAATCACAGTAAAACCAGTGGATATATACCTGTCACTGAGATGTGACAGTCAGTCATCAAATTGGGATTAAGAAAATACCTCTAGGTCATTGAGAGGTGTGATGATGATGATATGGTTGCTTTCAGCTTGCGGTATGGGCTTGAGTTCTCTACACAGTGATTCAGGCTTCAACATCAATGATGAATTCCTAGAAAATGATGATTTAGACACTGAGCAATTGTCAGAGCCATCCAATGAGCCTTCACCTGAACCCAGCGTCGAGCCCAGCAGCGAACCAAGCAGCGAACCAAGCAGCGAACCAGTAGAAGATGATGCCGATGGCGATGGATTTACTGAAAGCGAAGGGGACTGTGATGACACACTTGAAATTGTTTATCCTGGTGCATGGGATGATTGTGACGGTCTTGACAACAACTGCGACGGACAGATAGACGAGTTTGCACCACAAGACAGTTATGAACCCAATGACACATATGCCTATAATATAGGGATGTTTGACCACACAGGGTCTGGTTATATTTTGGGTTCCTTACATGACAGCCAAGATGAAGATCACTTCCAATTTTACATCAGCGATGATTGGTGGGAGCCATTTGAGATCGATGTCAGTCTATATGCACTTTCTTCCAATGTGGACTATGTACTTGAGCTTTGGCACATCAGTGATGTCAATGACAACTATGCAGGCTTGATCGAAGTGTCAGACATCGGTGAGTTTGGTGGCAATGAGCGGATTGTTCGAAGCGGAATTCCACTTATTGATGACTCAGGCTGGTATGAGATCGTGGTGTACACGAGCAGTGGAGGTGGCTGTGATGCCGATTATGAAATCGAACTGGATTTTGGGCTGTAAACCCCATCAAGATCACAACAATGCCACCCGTCAGGCGCTGTAATATCTGGATGGATTTTGAGTTGTTTAATCGGAAGTGATGTCACACTCCAATCCCAAATCCAATCTTCTAAGCTCAGGTCAAGCATGGAAATATTCTGAGCCCAAAGAGACGGATGAACACAAGCACCTCTGGTAATGTGAGGCAACAAACTGAGCCCAAGTTGTCTGCGCTGTTCTTGAATGTGTTGTGTTTTGGAACAGAAAAAATCTCCCCAATGAACAATGCCTTGGTCATCGATAAAAGTGCCCGCATAAAAAGCCTCATACACCATCGGTTCATCCATTTGCTGCGCAAGACAAATGGCTTGGTTCAAAAATAGGGAAGAATGGCCACTTTGATGGCCAATTGACCAGTCATTGGCAACCAAAAAACCCAACCGTTCAGGCATTTCCTCTGCGTATGAACGGAGCATCCAGCAGATGGTGTCTATCGGCTCTTCTATCGGATTTGTTCCAATGCTACCGACTTTAAGATACGCCATCAATGACACATCAAACGGCAAAACACTGATGGTGTTATGCCCAAGATAGAGGTGAACCAATGAGTCCCACAATTCACTGCAACTGTCCGGAAGACTGTTGAATTGGTTCTTACCCAGTGAAAGGGTTCTAAGCTTTTCAATGTTCCCAATGTCATCGGGTAAAATTTTCAGCCCATTATCCGACAGATACAAGGCCTCTAGTTGCTTTAGACGAGGCAATCCTTTGGGAAGCCGTTCGAGTTGCAGCCCACGAAGATCAAGCTGAGTGAGTTGATTGCCCCGTTGTCCGCTCGCCAATGGGTCATTGGGGTTATCGACCATCAGTTGAAGGGCATGAGTCATCGACACTTGAGAATCGAGGTTACTCAATACTCCCCATGAATCAACAGAGATCGGTAGAGTCACATTATTCAACCTTGTTTTTTTGTTCAAGATGATCAACAAGTACAGCAACCATACAGTCACCTGACACATTGACAGTGGTACGACACATATCAAGGATTCGATCCACACCAAAGATGATCGCAAGCCCCGCAGCCATGACTTCAGGGGATAAACCAATGGACTCAAGTACAATCACCAACATGATTAAGCCCACACCAGGCACTCCAGCAGTGCCAATTGAGGCCAATGTGGCGGTTAATACAATGGTTAACAATTCATTAAAGCCCAAATCAATGCCATAGAGTTGTGCAATAAACAGTGATGCAACCCCTTGATACAAAGCTGTTCCATCCATGTTGATGGTTGCACCAAGAGGCAAAACAAATGAACGCACATCATTTGAGACTTTCAGATTCTTTTCAGCACACTCCATGGTCACAGGTAGAGTTGCTGCTGAAGATGAACTAGAAAACGCCAGCAGCTGTGCCGGTGCGATGGCCTGAACAAAAGGAACAAAAGGACGGCCAGCACCCCCCCGAAGTAAAAGGGGATAGACACCGAAAAGCATTACAGAAAGTCCGATAATAACAGACAAACAATATACAAACACAGCACCAAGAATGTCGGCGCCGAGAGATGCAGTCACTTCAAGCATCAGACAAAAGACAGCAACTGGTGACAACTTCATCAAAACAGTGACCAAAGCGATTAACAGTGAGTTCAATGCTTCACTCAAATCTAGGATGGACTTGGCCTGTGCTTTTGGAACTTGAGAAAGCAATAGACCAGAGCAGAGCGATAAAAATACGACCTGTATCATATTGCCTTCAACAACGGCAGAAAATGGATTTGTGGGAACAATATTGACAACATTCTCCCAAAAACTGGGAGAAACCGCACCCTCGATTTTTCCTTGTGCGATGCTTTTTCCAGCTTGCGCCAGTCCATCTCGAACCGCTTGCGGTACAAAGCGGCCAGGTTGCAGTAAAATAGCAGTGAGTAAACCGATGGTAATGGCCATGGCAGTCGTAAATAGATAGATGATAGCCGTCTTTATGCCAATTCTTCCAATGGCTCGAACATCATTCAATTGACCAGCACCCAAAATGAGTGACACAATCACAATTGGTACAGCGATTAATCTCAGCGCCCTTAAAAATACTTGCCCAACGCTGTGATTGATTTGAACGAGACCTTCTGTCAGAAAGCTTAGAATACCTGAGTTCGAAATGAAAGGATCTAAAAAGGCTTGCCCAAATTGCAAGATGAGACCACCCAATGCCCCCAAAGCCATACCGCACAATATCTGCCAATGTAACGGCAAGTTCTGAATCTTTTTCATTTTTAACTTCACTCAATACTTACAAGCTTTTTGTTCCAGTTTATTCTATTCCATGTAAACTAATATACGGCCTCTGACCATGAAAATTAGTCCAACACCAATGTCAAGCGATCAATTTGATCAAGACTCACCTACAGATGTGACGGGTGAAGCCTACCCAACCAAAACCCTCTTGGTTGGTTCAGATCCTGGCTGTGATGTGTTCATCGACCATCCGAGCGTGAGTCCCTGCCACATCAATTTTATTGCGCTATCAAATGGACAATTCATGTTTGAGGATCTTGGATCAGACGAAGGAACCTTTGTTCAAGGCTTTCCAGAATCAAAAGGGATCCTAGAAGTGCATGATGTGATCCAACTTGGCAGACACCCCATTGAGGTCTCATTTTTGGTTAGTCATTTTGACAGTGAAGGCGCAATTGAAACTGAAGAAACTGCCATCGTTGAAATCAAAACTGAACTCATAATCGGCAGCTCATCAGAAGCTGACATTGTCTTACCTGTCAGTGTTATTTCAGCAAAACATGCTCGAATAGAGTTGGTTACAGATGGTCTCAATATTTATGACATTCAGTCCGAGTTTGGGACCTTTGTCAATGGCTTCAGAATATACAGTAAAACAAAATTGAGGCTTCACGACAGATTAATGCTGGGTGGATACCCAATTTCTCGTCAAATGTTGCGCTCATGGTGGAAACAACTCGCACACTCCGAGCAGCGTCAGCATAGAGGAAACATCAGTGCTTTGATTCCAGAGAATGGTGATCTTCTTCTCGGCCGTTCTCCTGAATGCGACATCACCGTGGATCACCCAACAGTATCATGGTTCCATGCCAGATTAAGTGTCCGAGATGGTGTTCAGGAGGTCGTGGATTTAAAATCTGCAAATGGAACCTATGTGGATGATCTCCAAATCGAACGCAGCTTAATTCGGCCCAAAAGCCGTATTCGTCTAGGTGCTGCACGGTTAGACCTATCTGGCCTCAGTCAAGGCAAAAGCAGAATAACACAAGAGATTCGTATTTCTGCTCAATCCGTTACCCGCAAACTCAAAAACGGAACGGTTCTACTCGACAACATTGCATTGAGCATCTACCCAGGTGAAATGGTCGCATTGATGGGACCTTCTGGTGCCGGAAAAACCACACTACTTGAAGTCCTTTCTGGTAAAAGACAACCAGAAAGTGGGCAAGTTTTACTTAATGACAAAGACATCTACGATGCTTGGGAAGAGTTTCGGCATACCATTGGCTATGTTCCGCAGGACGATGTTTTACATCGGGATCTGACTGTTTTTGAAGTCCTCTTCCATGCCACTCGTTTACGGTTGCCAGCGGATGTACCCAAAAAAGTTGTCAACGAGCAAGTCAATCTTCTGATGACACGGATGGGCTTAGCCCATGTCAGGGACAGCCTGATTGGGGACGAAAATATTCGTGGAATCTCAGGGGGACAGCGCAAACGGGTCAACATCGCAATTGAATTGATTACGGAACCATCACTGCTTTTCTTGGACGAACCAACCTCAGGTCTAGATGCAAAATCTACATTAGAGGTCATGAATATACTCAGGGAACTGGCCTCAAGTGGAAAAACAGTCATTATGACCATTCACCAACCCCGCCTCGAAGCCTTTGAATTGCTTGATAATTTAATTTTAATGACCACAGGTGGAAAACTCGCATACTACGGCCCTGCTTCACAAGCAGAGGGTTACATCGCAAAAACCAGTGGAAGAGACCCTAAAGAACGAGGGAATCCTGCTGACTTTGTGATTGACGCTCTAGAAAGCCCCAAAACCACACCGGATCAATGGCAATCCACCTATTTAGAGAGTGAGTTGTATCGGACTTATGTCAGCTCTCGTATGAGTAGTCCCAAGCCACTTGATCACGATGCCAGTTTTTTTATTCGTCCATTCTTTTCACAGTTCAGCAATCTTTTTATTCGATACAGTAAACGCAAATTACGAGACTCCTATGCGCTGCTCATTCAGCTTTCACAAGCCCCCGTCATAGGAATCCTTCTTGGATTACTCTTTGAAGGGGCTGGCGAAGACTTCCGCACAATGGACATTCCTGCGTCTCTCGAAAAAATTCCGGTACTAATTGATCTTTTGCAGCTTCAAAATGGTACACACGCCACATTGTTTTTGATGGGGGCGGCTGCCTTTTGGCTTGGATGTTCAAATGTCGCTCGAGAATTGGTGAGCGAGCGGGCCATCTTCTTAAGAGAACGGCGAGCGGGCCTACGTCCATTGGCCTATTTGGGCTCCATATGGATGTATCAAATCATACTGTGTGCTGCACAAACACTACTCATCTGTGGTTCAGTGGTTTACTTTATTCAACCTGCCACAGAACTCTCAATGCTGTGGCCTCTCCTCATTTTATCTGCTTCAAGTGGGATTGCAGTTGGCCTCGTTATATCCGCATGGTCAAAATCCGAGGTAGCGGCCATTTCATTTATACCCATTATTTTAATTCCCCAACTGATGCTGGCTGGGTACATCAAGCTGTATGGGATGCTTAGTGGAGTATCTTGGCAAGTTTACTGTGCGGACTTGATGCCTATTCGATGGGCATTCGAGGCTTTAACGATCGTAGAATACCGAGCGGCCCAAGCCGTACACCCTCACCTTCACGACCTGTCTTCTGTGATTGGATTTGAGCACCTAACATTAGAGCGGCCAATTCAAGCACTTATGAGTGGAATCATTGTGTGTTTGTTTGCCAGTTGGCTGAGATTGTACAATCAAGAATAAACGATGATACAAAGGACT
>JAYYJC010000270.1:0-10000 GCA_036146655.1 Myxococcota bacterium
AAGTAGATTTGATGCATCCATTGTGCCATTGGTGGTGGCTCCTGCCCCAACCAGCATGTGTATTTCGTCTATAAACAATATGGCGTTTTCTTTGTCCTGCAGTGCATTGACCACTTCTTTGAGTCTCTCTTCAAAATCACCTCTGTATCGGGTACCAGCAAGCAGGGAACCCATGTCTAATGAGTAAACTTCGGACCCTTGAAGGAGTTCAGGAACCTCATTGAGGTGGATTTTGTAGGCCAGACCTTCAACGATGGCTGTCTTTCCGACGCCTGGATCACCCAATAAAACAGGATTGTTCTTACGGCGTCTGGCCAAAATGTGAATCATTCGTTTGACTTCCGTTTCACGGCCAATCAAAGGGTCGATTTTACCATCTCCAGCTCGAGAAACGAGCTCAGTGGCGTATTTGACCAATGGGTCTTCTTCTTCGCTCATGAAATCTTCGTCATTGCTGTCACGGCCGCCGGATCTTTTCCTTTTTTGTACGCCATGCGAAATATAGTTGATGACATCCAACCGTTCGATGTTTTGATCTTTCAGTAAATAGACAGCGTGACTGTCATCTTCTCGCATGAGTTCGACCAACAGGTCCTGCCCTTTCAGTTCTTCAGCTTCTCTTTTGTAAACATACACACTCGCTGAACGAAAGACTCTACGCACAGAAACTGTATGTTCAGGGGTTCTTTGAACAGTGGGGGGCAATACTGGTGTTTCAGAATCTAGGTAGTTCTGAAGTTCTTCTTCTAAAAGTTCTAGGTTTCCATTGCACGCCTCAATAATGGCGGCTGTTTCATTGTCATGAATTAGGGCGAGCAGCATGTGCTCAAGCGTAAAGTACTCGTGTCTTTTTTGAGTGGCTTCACGGGTAATGCGTTCTAAGGCATTGGATAGGGCGACGGACACTTTCATGTTTGAGTTCCTGGGTGTAAAAATTAAAATATAAAGTAAATTGGTCTATTGCTTGTAATCACATATCTGAGTTGACAATGTATGCATATCATAAAGCTCATTGTGGTTTAAATACGGACAAAGTATTGATGTAAAATACGGTTTTTCTGATCTGTTTAGTCACCTCCGGTTTGGTTATGTGGTCTTTTTCTATTCTGGTTCACAGGTCATCAGCAAAGGAAAGCCGTAACTACGGGCCAGTTCTAGTGATTTGGTGCATTTTGTTTCTGCAACTTCTTTAGAATAGGTACCAACCACACCCCGGCCAGTCTGATGCGCAGCCATCATGATTCTTTGTCCCTTTGCACCGGTGATAAAAAAGATATGCTCGAGCACCAGCAAAACAAATTCCATCGGTGTGAAATCATCGTTGTGTAGAACGACTTTATATTTTCTGGGTTGTTGGGTCTTTTCTTTGACTTTGGTATCCGACTTTCTTTTTGTGCCGCCTGAGTCTTTTGAAGCCATCAATTCTCCTTAATCTATGCTGTGGCCAATCTATAATCACATAAATGAAGATGCCCACATCATATGTTGAGTATTTATACGGGTGCACGCTCGTGCGGTTTAAATCAATAATGCTTACGAATCTTTTATTGTATTTTAATGACACGACAACAATCTGTTACTCATTATTATTGCTACACCAGTCACGACCATGGCAAACTCTGAAACAAAGAACCTGCAAAATGAAATAAACGCTCTCAGAAAAGATGTACGCAACCATGCACTTTTCATTATGGCAGCCTGCTATCTCGTATTGGTTTTATTTTGGGTGGCGGTCTATTCGATGAGTCCATTTTGGTTGTTGGCTCTCCCACTCATCGGTATTCTACAGTATTACATTGTAATTTCAGGTCATGAAGCCGTTCACAAAACTCTGTGTCAACCCTTATGGCTAAATGAGTTTCTCGGTGTATTCGGACAATCTTTAGTGGGAGTCAGTTTTAATGCTTACCGCTTGCAGCACATTGACCATCACAGTTGCCGCAGTCATGAAACTGATCCAGATTCTCACATCTATTATTCAGTTCTGAGTAGCTTGCCCGGATACAGACGGTTTTTAAAACTTACCATCGGAACCTTGGTTGAAATATGGGTAAAGATTATCCAAAAAGGGTCTGGTGGATATGGAACTGAACGGAATATAAAGCCATCCACAAATAGCAAGATGAGGCGTGATTCTTTGTTGGTTATTTGTTCTCAGTTGTCTTTAATGGCCATCTCTACATTTGTTTTGTCGCCATACTGGACTCTTTTGTTGGATGCATCTTCTCTGGGTTTGCCATCCGGACTTGCATGGTTAATTGCTGCACCCGTTTCATACGGTCTTCTTTGGATCTGCCCACTCTTCGGAGTAACAGTATTCTTGAATCGATGCCGCATTTGTATTGAGCACGGCTTGGCACTGACCTTGGCAGCAAAAATTAAGCAAACCGGTGCTGAGTTTGGTGGGCCGCGGATTCCAACGGTAGACATACAACCAGGTAGACTACAACAGCTTATCTTTGCGCCATTTAATTTTAATTACCACTGCACGCATCATTTGTTCATGTCCGTACCCCATTATCATCTTCCAAAATTGAATACTTTGTTGCGTGAGCATCACTATGAAGGTCATCATCAGATCAACGGCAGTTACCTCACAGCGCTGAAAGAACTCATGGTGGCTGAAACCCCTTAAGATTCCTTTGCAAGACGGGATTTGACCCCAGCCCATTGGCAGATGGGGCACTGGTTTACTTTGTGTCCACGAGCCGGACAAAACTCTCGCCCATAAAAGATGATCTGGAGATGCAAATCATTCCAACTTTCTCTTGGAAACAATCTTTTGAGGTCTTTCTCAGTCTGTGCAACATTTTTGCCGTTGGAAAGCCCCCATCTATAGGCCAATCGATGAATGTGGGTGTCCACTGGAAATGCGGGCTCTCCGAAAGCCTGAGACATCACCACACTTGCTGTTTTGTGACCAACTCCAGGCAATGCTTCTAGTTCTTCGTAGGTTTGTGGAACCTGTCCGCCGTGACGCTGCACAAGGAGTTCTGCAATCTTTTGAACATTTTTCGCTTTTGTGGGGGCAAGGCCGATTTGTCGGATGGTGTTCAGAATCTTAGGCACAGGAATGTGTTGCATCTCTTCTGGTGTCTTTGCCAGTGCGAACAGATTTGGAGTGACTTCATTGACCTTCTTATCAGTGGTTTGTGCTGATAGCATCACTGCAATGAGCAGTGAGAAAGGATCTGTGTGGTCAAGTGGGGCTGCTGGATTTGGATATCTGGCCTGAAGATCTTCGAGTATTTTTGTGCATTTCTCAGATTTTTTCATGCGGAAAGCTCTCCATATTTTTCGAAGTATTCGGATACGATTCGCCGTACATCTTCTATTTTTTGTGAACGAAGAAGCGCCTTTTTGAAGGTTTCCCCGTCTGGCATGTCTGTACAAAAATATTTTGCAAGTTGTTTGAACTTCCCCAGTGTCGGACGCTCGGCTTTGTAAAGGTGTTCATATCGGGTTAAAAAGTCCAGTAGGAGATTTTGCCGTGCGAGTGGCGTTACTTCTGGAATGGGCTTGTCATTGATATAAGAAGACATTTCAAGCAAACACCATGGGTTTTTTAGCATTCCTCGGCCAACCATAAATCCATCACAGGCTGTATCCTCGTACATCTTGATCATAGATGGGATGTCAACAATATCGCCATTTGCAATGACGGGTATCTGTACGCTTTGCTTGGCTTGAGCAATCATGTCCACATTGCGTGAACCGCTGTATTTATCTTCCCGAGTTCGCCAATGTATTGTGATGGCTTCAGCACCTTCTGATTCACATATCTTTGAAAGCTCAGGGGCATTTCTGCGATCCACATCAAATCCAGAGCGCATTTTTACGGTCAGCGGAATTTGAATGGCGGCTCTGACTTCACGAACAATCTGTGCAGCCAACAATGGATCTTTCATCAGAGCAGAACCACCAGAGTGAGCGCAAACCTTCTTTGAAGGGCATCCCATATTGATGTCACAAATGTCTGCGCCTAAGTCTTGAATTACTCTTGCTGCATCTGCCATAATTGCTGGATCCCTGCCGTATATTTGGATGCTAATTGGGCGTTCATCTGCATCAAATTTTGCTTGTTCAAGCACCTTGTTGCCTTTGGTCCGAAGGGTAGAACTTGGAATGAACTCTGTGGTGCTTAGTCCCATTCCACCAATCTGACGCATTAGCCGTCGGAAACTCAAATTGGTGACTCCTTCCATTGGTGCCATTACAATGGCAGGTTCAATTCGAATGTCACGAATATAGAATGCCGTGGGTAGACCTTTGGGGCCAATTTGTGATGGGCGTAAGCTTGACAACCGGTTAGACATGCTGGACCTTTATCCAAAAAATGAGGACTCTGAGCATGAAACTTGGACCGAAAGCTCAAAGCGTAACAGAGGCTGGTATGCCCGATGGTTTTATCCCGCCGCTGGCTTACCATCCACAAATACTCGATGGCGGGTATACACGGCTTGAGATTTCTGCCCCCTCGGAACGGCTAAAAATAGTTCATCAAGCACTCATTAAAGCCATCAAAGGACCATACAAAGTCCGCTATGTTCAAATGACATCAAGAGCAAATGGTCAGCTCCCAAAACCAAAGAGCTTTGTGGGAGTAGAGATAACACAAACCCGATTGATGCAAGCCATTGATGCTTTTGGGCCGTTGCTTTACCATGATGGACGCTGTCAATTTTGGATTTTGGGAGCGCTGAACGAACAATTGGTAATTGATGAGATTGGCATGATGTATTTGTATCCAGACGATCCCAGTTTTCAGCATACTCTCAATCAACTTGGTTGGCACAACATGCCTCATCAGTCAATGGCTGGCCGAGATTATGTTCGCGTGAACTTTCTGAGCGAAGCAGATGCGCTCGAAGCTTCACTTATTCAATCTTTGGGCTTGGTAGAGTGGGACGGCTAGCAGGCCTAGTCAGTGCTATTTTCTTTTAGCAGTTCACCATTGGCATTGAAGCATCCAATACCAATCTCAGTATCCAATCTACAGTGCACTTCAGTACTTTGATCAATAACCAAATCTATGGTTTTATCGATGGGTATTCCGGCTGTTGGGCGGGACTTGTATCGAAGTTCATATGTTCCATTTGGAACGGTTGCTGTCTTTTGTGGTGAGCTATTTGAAATGCGATACGAAATGGTTCCATCTGCTGAAGAAAGTTTGACATATCTAAAGCTTTCGTCCTGCGTCAACTTAATGTCAGACTCGGATGACACCGTTTTCCCCTGAGTTTTACTTTGCTTTTCTTGCGTTGCACTTTCAATCAAATCTTCGTCTGATGCTTCTTGTGTATTGGCTTTTGCCAAATGCCTGAAACCTGAGTTAACCATTGCCAGCGCTATCATTGTGAGCAATGTGCTTCCAAGCAAGCCTGTGAGAAATGCGATGGTGTGGATGCCGTTTGATGACTTTGTAGGTGTGCCAACCGGGTTTCCAAGCAACGGACTCGCCGAACCAGAAGCCGTTTTTTGGGTTTTGTCTTTGTGGGTTGAGTTGACCAATGTTTCCCTGTTTTGACCACGCAACTCCTGTTCAATATTGGGAAGAGGGAAGGTGGTTGAACCTGCTTTTTGCTGAGGTTGTGTGTCATGTTGAGCCTTATGTTCTTCAGGTCTCGTATCGATGACAATTCCACTTAGGGTGCCTGTGCTATTTGTGAATGCCCTGCGTGCCAGTGGCGCAATGTGCGATTTCGAAAAGCTGGACAAAGTGGGACCTTCGGAGTTTTGGTAAAATGGAATAAGCATTCCTTTCGCCTGATCCGCAGTTATTCGATATTTCTTTTCATATGAGCACATGCGAATGATGGTTTCTCTTGCGCGTTCTTCCCAAACCGATGATGGCAATTTGATTGGGATGTCCATGACATACGATTTGATTAGTCTGTCGTGTTCTTTCTTTTCTGTGGGCAATACATTGACTTTTCGACGAGAAAACATTTCTATGAGTGTGATGCCGAGGCTGTACACATCTGCTTTGTGTGAGCCTCTTTCCCCTTGTTTCCGTTCCGGGGGCATGTATTTTTGAGAGCCAAACTGAAACATTTGCGTGGATGCATTTCGTTCTGTTGACAGAAAGAAGCTGGCTCCAAAGTCCAATATTTTGACACCCCCTTTTGAAGAGAGCATGACATTTGATGGTTTAATGTCCCTGTGAATTACTCTGAGAGGGCTATTGTGATTGGGCGGGGAAACAGCGTATGCGTTGTGAAGCGCATCGGCAATTTTTGCAGCTATTTCAAAGCCCACGGCTTGTGGAAGTGGCTCTCGTAAAGCCTTTAGTATTTGTTTTAAATCAATGCCGTCGATGAACTCCATCAAAATCCCAGCGCGGTTTTCGATCTCAATCAACCCGTCAACCTGAAGGATATTGGGATGAGATAAGTTCTTAAGCAGGTTTGCCTCGTCTTGAAAGCGCTGTAAAATCTCCAGATTGTCATTCCATTTTTCTTTGAGTATTTTGACAGCTGCCGTTCGTTGTTTGCCATTCAAATCCAAAGTATCTGCCAAGTACACTTCAGCGAATGTACCCGCATTTCGGATTTGCTGAATATTGAGTTTGATTTGAAGCTCTGATAGACTCATGCGTGTTCAATATATCTTTATGCAACAGGAAGCATCTATAGTGTATCATAGGAGGACCATTTCAGTTGTTGCTTAAAATGCGCATCCTGCATGGTTTATTTTATTTATATATGATGTTAACATTGATGTAGACTATTCATTTCCAATGAGGATGATGTGAAATACTCTTTTTCGACCCTACTCTTGCTTAGTGCGTGTGACCTTAGTGGTGTGCTTGACTCGAAGCCAGAGATTGATACCACTGCCGCTGAAAACCAGTTGAGTTCGGGGCAGTTTCCCAATGCAGCTTCTGAGTATAACAAACTTTTAGAACTTGACCCTACCAACTCTGATGCTGCAACTGGTGCAGCGTATTTGGCCATGTTGAGAGGAGACTACGAGCAGGCAGATGCTTATCTTGAGGCCGTACAGAAAGCCTCTGAAGCCCCACAGCCAGAAATATTAATGCGACGCAGCCTCATTGCTCAGCAAAGTCAAGAACTCGATAAAGCAAAGAACTTTGCTTTGGAAAGCGGTCTGGACTCAGGTAAGCTGCTGGCTTCAGAGATAATGATTGTTGATGGTGGCTTAGAGTCAGCTGTAGATACTTTAAAAACCATCAAGGGTTCCGGCTTTAAGTCACTGGCAGACGATTATCTTGAACTGCTTGAGTCCGATGATGATTGGCTTGTTGCATTGGCTGAAATACAAGCCCAATGGGCGGCAGGTGAGCGAACTTTTGCCGTTGAAGATGCACCATCTGTGCTCCAAAAGGTATCTTTTGAACGCTATGCTCGGATTGATGAAATCCGTTTGACTTGGGCCACACGGGCTCTGTCATTGAAAAAAACCCAGGAAGCCACTTCCATAATAGAACTCCCGTTTGAGAGTCTCGAGGAGAGCCAAAAATGGCGTGTAAGTGGGATCAAGTTTATGATTTCCTGTGTGACCGGCGATGAGCAATGCATAACAAAGTTTGATGCTCTGGAAGAGATTGCTCCACCTCAGGGTTACGCAGATATGCGCATTACGACAGCCTATTTATTGAAAGACGACAATCCTGCATTATCGCGTGAGTTGCTTGCAGACTTTAAGTCAGCCAGTGCTGCTCTTGTATTCGAAGCGCTTGGTGCACATGAAGATGCTTTATCTGCTGCACAAGGCTCATCTCTACTGTCTAATTACTTGAAGGAGAAATAAATGCTCTTTGTTACATTATTGTTGAGCATGTCTGATCCTGCGATTGCTAAAAAACGAGCCAAGGACGAAGGTGTCCTGTTATCCATTACCGTTCTTGACTCAAAGACGGGTGCACCAATCCCCACAGCTGTTATCAAGCACCCCGAGGAGATTGACCCACACCGTGTCAACGAGGTAAGTGGCAAATGGCAGGCAACCGAACTGTTTTTTCCAGATGGCAGTGAAATGCCCTTTCTTCCCGGTATGACCATCCAACTTGAGGTTTCTGCACCCAACTACATTACGAACATTATTCAATACGATATTCGCAGTAGAAGAAACAATGTGCCTGTACCACTTGTGCCCATGGATCTGAACACCAATAATATTGAAATACCAATCATTCCCTTTCCCCGTGATCAAGAACGATCTGGCGGTGGGGTTGGGCCTGCCAACTAGGCTCATTGAGATACCATACAGTTAGAGATTACGATTATGAAATGGATAATGTTGAATATTGGACTGCTGTCTTCTGTTGCCGTTGCCGGAGACTGGTCTAGCTATGACAGTGCTTTTACTCCTTTGGTCTGCTCAGATGGGTTGGTGGGTTGTGTTGTAGATGGCGAGAGAGTTGAGGCTGGTACTTCAACGGATAGCGAAGGAAGATATTTGCCGGCCAACATGCGCATTAATTTTTTTACGCTGGAAGCAACATCTGCACTGTCACCATTTGAACAGCCAAGTCCTTACGAGCCTAAAAAGATCGAAGAACCTGAACCAGAACCTGAACCGACTCCAGTTGCGGTCGCTCCTAGAGAGCCAGAACCCACACCTGCACCTGTACCGACTCGACGGTCAGAGCCAACGCCTGCACCTGAACCAGAACCCTCTGCTGCGCCTCCTGTACCAGAGCCGACTCCTCCTCCTGTTCCGGAGCCCACTGCAGCACCACCGATACCAGAACCGACTCCCCCTCCGGTTCCAGAGCCAACCGCAGCGCCACCAATACCCAAACCAGTGGCTGTCAGCGGTTCTGAAAAACAACAAGGCTGCGACAACCTAACCATGTTTGAAACGAATGCCATGATGGGTACTCTGAGTTTTGGTGCCAAGGAGTGTTTGAATAGTCGAGCAGCGAATACCTCGGAGCCTGTGACCGTGCGTGCACGTGCTTCCACATTGTTAATTACGGATGCCCAAACGCGTGGTGATAACAATGAGTGGGAGCGTTTGGTCAAAAGACACCTGAAAAGCATTGAGAAGTCGCAGCCAGATATGTGTTTGTCGTATGCACTGTATTTGTCACAGAAAGGAGCATCAAGAGCCAGTCAGGTTATAAAATGGTCCGAAGTGGCCCTCACCAACAAGCATTTGTGGAGTGGTGATGCTCGTGTCCAAAAAGTGAATGCACTTTACCAACTTCGTGCATATGCGGCCAACTCTCTTTGGCAGTTAAACGAACAAAAGCTCGTAAAGGAGCGTTCGGCCGCCAATCAAGCCAAGGCGGAAGATTGGAGAGGGAAAACCAAGAATTTTTCAAGGGAATGGTTGGATTTTGCCCGTGCGGCAGGTTCAGATACGAGCCAAGCCCTACAACTATGTGTGTCAGCAGCCGGAGATAAGGACTTTTGTCAGGATTAGTTTTAACCCTTGTCGTACTTGGTTTCGCATGCTCAAGCGAGACCCCGTCACAAGAAGCTTCAAATATTACGATTCAGGCCACACAAGATCTTGCCATTTTGGAAAAGAGTTGGCCATTAGTGTATGCCACCACCGACAGCCGTTCCGACTTCGAGGGGAACCCAGGCTGGATGGCCTACTTTAACCGAGATTATGCAACGGCTCTTACGAGTTTGTCTGGAGATGCTCAGGCGAGAGTGCATATCGAATTGGCCAGTCTTTACCGTCAAGCCTTAAGGCTACATGCACACTCAACAGTACATCTTTTTGAAAGCAATGCGCAGGAAACAGACCCTGTTGAGGCCCGTTACTTACTCGGAGTTTCAAAGTTATTCCTCGGGGAACAAGATGCAGCGTCTGCTTTACTTCTTCAACCGAAGGACTCCTTTGGGCCCTTTGCTCCAAACGCAGATATTTGGCGACAGGCATTAGATGAGTCTCAACTTATGTCGATCAATGCCGATACTTTTCCCATTGCTTGGACTGAAGTAACCCCTGGAGGTCAGCTGTCTTCAGAATCTGTACCACATCATCAGCTCCCTTTGAATGGCGATTCGGGTTCCACAAT
>JAYYJC010000271.1:0-5563 GCA_036146655.1 Myxococcota bacterium
CCGGATGGGGTAAAATCACCTGGTGGAGGTTATCCGTCTCTAAGCGAATACCAAGCACTTGCATCAGTAGTACTTCAATCAGATGCAGAGATCAGCGCATATTTATTGAGTCAGGTCATGACCAGTTACAACCCACAATCTGGATGGGGAAACAACTTACGCAATGAGATTGTCTTTCATTGCATTACCCAAAACATTTCTCAAGCACTGCCAGACCAAATTACACTCAGTATTTATAAAAATGACCAGAAAGTTTCCAGCACCGTTGTTAAAAAAGAAAGTCTTCAGGACATCGTTTTTATCGACATACCACTAGATCAAGACTCAAGAAATCGATGGCACTTAATGGCCGCACCCCATGCTCCAAGCATGTCATTTGCTGCGTCATTTATTCATTATGAACCATTCTCAGACAGTCTTAAAGAAGGCGACATTGCGTTGGAATGGAAGAGACCAAAATCCATGTCAGCCAATCAACCCACACCCATCCCCATAACCCTTTCATTGCCTAGTCAAACTCCATTTAATCTACGATTGTCACTCCCAACGGGTGTCAAGATCACGCCTGAATCTAAGCAAAGCCTCGAAACAAGCTATACGATAAAACAAACAGACGAAGAACTGTCTATATCGGGGATATCTTCAGACAAGACCATCACACAAATTAAACTGTCATTCATTGCACAATTCAAAGGTCGCATAAGTGGCGGCGCGCATGTGCTCGAAACGGACTTAGGTCAATTTACAATGGCACCACAAACATGGACAATCAAATAA
Organism: Myxococcota bacterium; assembly: GCA_036146655.1. Taxonomy (GTDB): domain Bacteria; phylum Myxococcota_A; class UBA796; order UBA796; family UBA796; genus JAYYJC01. Next base: position 778 of record JAYYJC010000271.1, read on the forward strand.
GTCAGAACAAATGGCGCTCAATAATGAAAAAGTGGTTGGTTCCGATCCTAGGAATGACCACTATATTATTGTTTTGGTCTACAGCAGTTTCAACTTCGTGGGCGAGAATTGAAGCGCTTCAAACAATTGAAGGCTATGCCATGGCTGTTCATGAACAATTAATGCTTCAATACTCACAAACAGGCTCTTTCTCACAAACCATTCATAAAGGATATGATGATGCTTGGACTTGGTCTGGTCATCGGGCAATCACACTTCCAATCGTCGCACTTATATATGGTCTTCACCCGTCTCCGGTGTGGTTAAGCATTATCATGATAACAGCTGTCACCCTAGGAGCAGTATCAGCGGGTGGCATTGGGAAACATGTTCTACAAAATCAATGGGGCTGGCTCCTCGGAATCGTCATCTATCTTGGATGTCCTGCCACTATGGCACTGGCGCTACAAGATTATCAAGACCTCATCTTTGCCCTGCCAGCATTGGTATTTTGTGCATGGATGATGACCCTAAAATCTTGGTACTGGCCGTTGTTGGGCGTATGTATCGGAATCATGCCAAGAGAAGAATGCGTACCAATGGTCATTGCAGTGGCAGCCACAATGATCCCCTTAAAGCAGCGTTGGTCTCCAAAATGGCGGACATGGATTAGAAATATCACAATCGCTTCCATAATTGCATTCTGTTATGCCTCATGGGCTGAAGCAAATCATCCAATAGACTCTGGGCACGATATGCCTCTTGAGAACGCTTTAAAATCACTGGGACACAATCAAATATTTTTAGAAGGGTGGCTGTATAAAACCAGATTTTATGCACTCATTTGGATCCCTTTGGGAAGTCTGGCATTTCTAAGCCCAATAATCGCAGCGCCAGCCATTGGAGTCATTTTGCTGCACATGACCGTACCTGAAGGTCATGGAGTTGATCGATCATGGTCTGGCCATTGCCATCACATGGCGCCAGCTGTCGCTTTCGCCATCACGGGTACGACCGTTGGAGCTGCTCGTCTGCTCCGATTTCTTCTGAATCGAAATGCTGGACACTGGTTGGCAACAATTGTGAGTTGTGTTGCAATGGCATGGATGATATTTTGGTGGCAAAACTGGTCTGAATATTACAATCTCAAAATCAGCACTTGGCCACAACAACCGGAGTGGACACATCCAGCATGGAAACTCGCACGAACACTTACTCCAAACGACATTCCGATTGTATCGAAAAATACAGCACTCGTTGCCAGTCATTTTTCAAAGTCATATACCTTTGATGAATCCTTATATCAAAAAGAACCCCGTCGAGGAGCTGCCGCAGGAACACATCTCATCGTGAGTGAAAATAGACGAGATGTACTTCAGTGGATTGGAAAAATTCAAGGCACAAACTTACTTGATGAAATTGATGGCTTTCAGCTGTATGAGATACAATCTGGTACACGAGACATCACAGTCGGCAATCGTCCTAAATTTAAAAAGCCACCACCTTACACGGGACCCTATCTGAAAGGGCAAGACATACCCGGAGTGCCACCACACGAGCAGAGAATTAAAGTTCAGCCTGGATCATTTCCAGTAATACAATTTTGAGTTTCTATTTAGTAACTCTAAATTGTATTACTGTTTAAGTTTCTTGTTCTGGTCTATTTAATTCCATGCCTTCTTTCAAAATGGCGTTCACTTGTTCCACAAACTCTGTGGTCACAAGTTGCTCCATGGCGCTGACAAGTTCAGTCGGCACAATTTCTTCAAGTTCTCCAAGTCCCCTTGCCCATCGAAAAGAGCCCCTTGCGATTCTCACCACATCTTTGCGTGTGCCTTCAAAAATGCCTTTGAGTCCACTAACGATGGCAGTGGTATTCACTCGCTCATTGCTCTCGTACATCAATGATCTCAAAGACCTGATGGCTTCTGCATCAGAAAAATCGTATCCTTGCTGAATGGCCAACTCAATAAATATACCTCTAAACAACCAATGTTCGCATTCATCCACAAGCTGCTTTATGGTTAGGAATATGGCTATTGTTCGTATCAATTTTTTAAAAGGGTAAACAAAGAGAGCAATCACACAGCCAAAGCACCAGTTTGAGTGCTTCTGAGATAGGATAATCGAAGCCGGCTCACTTTCTTTCTGGTATCCAAGCAGAATACCAGAAATCATATGGCGACCAACTTTGTGCTGCGTCCATTCGTCTAGAAATGGAATCGGTATGAAACATGCTGCCCCGCATAGTATCGAATGCACAACAATTCGGGTTTGATGTCGAAGTAATGTGTTTGACATGGGTTGTCCTTAAAATAGATGTGCAAACAAATTTAAACCGATGTTGATGCCGTTAAGTTCGACTATCAATTCCTGACTCAATAAACATTATCGGCATAGATTGGCAACAAAATTACACTATAGGGTTCCTGTATACCGTTGTAAAACACCCATCTGATCATTGGTGATTTCTGTTTGTAGTTCGCACGGACCATAACAGATGGGGTACGGAAACATTAAGTTATTGCCAAGCTGTGTTTCGCATGCATTCCATGTTCTGCATTCTTCCGTATCCTCAAGCGCATCCCAGTAATTGTAATCGGCCTCTACAGGATGATACAAACCCATGTAATGACCAATTTCATGAGCCATGGTCTCGCCTAACATTTGGATTTCTGCCGTATTAAACTGTGCATCAAAGCCTGCACTTTCAAGCCAAGACACCACCACTGCGCTCCGTTTAGAGTTCACCAAGGACCCCGGTATTCCGCCAGAAATACCCAGAACTTCTGGTTCTCCCTGAATGGTGTCTCCAATAATCATTAAGAGTTCATCTTCCGATGCAATGGCTTCACTTGCCTGAAATAAATCGGAAGAGTTTTCTGGACTGGGTACAGTAGCGCTCAGTTCAATGGTCGTAAAACGAGCTTCAAGATTTAGTCCAACATTTGACCAAATGGCTTTCCATACATCCACACCTGCTTCAACAGCTGAGGTCAATGATTCGTTTTCAGACAGATTTCCGGCATATGCAATCACCACTTTCACAGTTCCCAATGAAAAGTCGTCATCCGTCTTGACCTGAACAACCAAATCTACATTTCGATTGCCTTGATAGCCCCAATTGTTATTCAATGTGGACAAGACAACCAATAGACTGTCTCCTGTTAATTCGGGATCATTGTCTCTAATTGGCCACTGAACCACAACATCTTTATTGAAAGCAAAGATGGCTTCAGTAATAGAATAATCAGAATCATACCAATCCACCCAACTAAATAGCGTTTCACCATTCGATGCGACTATGTCTTCAAGTGACAGATAACTTTCAGAAAATCCCGTTATCATGATGGCACTGTCTCCATCGATGAGTGGGATTTCTACTTCGAGAAAACCTTGACCATCTGAAGTGGCTTCAACTTCAAATGTTTGCAGCATTGATTCATCTGTATCTGGTCGTTCAACCGTATTGGACTTGTCTGGCAGCGGTTTACATGAAAGACCAAGCAAGAAGAGAATCACTTGGACTCCCCTTTTAAAAGATCTTCTACCACTCGACCTTCTTGACTTTCCAATCGACTTCTAACGCCCTCTACATGCGGTCCAGATAGGCCAACTCTACCAACCTCAATGGCGATTTGATATGGAAGTTGACTTATTTGTGCACCCAATAAATAGGCGAGCCCCATGGTCTGCTCAGACTGCATCCAAGATTTAAAGGTGTCAACGGACTCCAATGGAAACCGTGTAATCAAACAGTTAGCGGCTCGCATTCCAACCCAAGGCGGCTGCATGACTGAATTGACCATGACCAATAGATCGTCTTTTAACTGCCCATTGTCATTGCTCAAATCCTTACAATCGGGTGCCCCATCTCGATAAGATAATTGACGCAAAAGGGTGTGTTGAGCTGGGCTCAATTCAGGTGGATTTGCGAAAGCCATTAAAGCCATAATCAAAATAAAGGAAGTCATAACAGTTCCAAGCGAGAAAACGAGTGATCCATCAGAACCACAAACAAAATGTTTTAAGTTGAATACTCCATCATTTCATTTTCGAGATTAATTTTCATTCACTTCAGCGAGATAGAACGGCAACACATCTTTGGTGAAGGCTATACGATGCTCTCAAAAAAAGGTTAAGCACTTCGGCTGAAGAGACCGATTTGTCATTGAGTACCATGTGTTCGACAACTTCATTTCCAATGTGTCATAGAACACTGGATATGAAACAATTAATAGGGAATTAATCCCCTCTCAACGAATCGTAATCGACAAGTGCGGCCACGGTTACTCTTCCGCCATCTCCAATTATTCTTGCATGGCAAGCCAGTCTCGTTTTAGGCGTGAGCGGAGGTCCAGGTTGACGGGGCCGCCCTTCGTGCTCAGTACCCTTTACATGATCTTCAAGCGCTTTAAGCTCAGTGTCAGTCATTTCTGACAAACCGGTTGGATCGTCAATCTCAACTCTGCAAAGACCACAATAACCGTCAGGACATGTTCCACCAGCCCGCCGACCTGTACTTATCGGTGCAGGCAATGACTGGGATGCCATCAGCAATGAATAACGTTCTTCAGCAACTACAACCTGTTCGGTTCCGTCGGGTAAAATATAGGTCACGGAATATTCTGGGATGGGTTCAGAAGCATTTTGAAAAATGCTTTTTAATCTTTTTCTAATTCCAAAACGACTCATTCTTCTTCGTCTGCCTCTTCTGCTTCAATGATGGCACTAACAAGATAATCATACGCTTCATCAACAGAATCCGTCAAGAAGTACAAATCTAAATCAGAATATGATATTGTTC
>JAYYJC010000272.1:0-3053 GCA_036146655.1 Myxococcota bacterium
GTTGAAAATTCTTGACAAGTAAAGAATAATTCAGCCAATACACCAAGGCCCACACACTCTCCATGGCGCAACTGACCAAAGCCAACAACCTTTTCAATGGCGTGTCCAACTGTATGACCAAAATTAAGCAATGCGCGCAGATTGCGTTCCTGTTCATCCGACTGGACAATGTGAGCTTTCACTTTAATAGACCGCTCAATAAGTTCAATAAGATGTTCCGACTTGGCATTGACAATCGAATGCGAATGCTGTTCAAATATCTCAAATCCTTTTTGGTCTGCGATTAAGCAATGCTTGATCATTTCGCCGATTCCTGACCGAAGTTCAGGCAAAGGCAGTGTTTGAAGCGTATCGGTTGCCATGTATACCAATGGAGGTTGATAAAATGCCCCAAGTCGATTTTTTCCGTATTTCGTATTGACACCCACTTTTCCACCGACCGATGCATCAACCATAGCCAATAATGAAGTTGGTAATTGAATCCAAGGTAATCCTCTGAGCATTGTAGCCGCCACAAAACCAGCCATGTCTCCAGTTACACCACCCCCAAGGGCAATAATGAGGGTATTTCTGGTGGGATTGAGCGAATCTACTTTTTGGATTAATTCGAGATAACCTTGCTGATTTTTACCTTCTTCACCTTTCGATAAATAAATCCATTCAAGACTCATGAATGAAAGAACTTCTGCCAATTGAGGTTGGTGAAAAGCTGCCACCGACTTGTCTGCAATCACAATGGCTCGACGATTAAAACCAAGCAGATGGATTTGTTCTGGCAGATTTGAAAAATCTGTCGATAGACAAATGCGACTTTTACCGGCTTTAAAAGACAAATCAAGAAGGTTCATTTTGTGCCCATAGCATTAATATTTGTTCGATGACGCCGTCAATTTGTAGTTCTGTGACATCAATCCGATTGGGGAACTGGAGATAATCTCGACTTCTTTGTTGATAGAGAAGCTTGGCATGATTTGCCAATGGTCGATTGCTATTTTTTATTCGTTCGAGTACAACATCCAAACGGCACTCCAAAATAATGACGCATGTGTTCTCTAACAAGGCCTTGCAACCAGTAATGTGAATTGTACCACCACCCAATGCAATTATGAGAGGGGGATTTGAAATGACAGTCTTTAAAGAGTTTAGCTCAAGTTGTCTAAAAGACGGCTCACCATCCCGTCGGATGTGAACAGCTGGGCTCTGACCGGTATGCACAGTAATCCAGTCATCTAAGTCGACAAAGGTGCAACCCAAACGAGATGCGAGCTCTTTGGCGATTGTAGACTTACCCACCCCCATAAATCCGGCGAGCACAAGGGGCCTTTTTTGAACAATCAAATGCGTTTACTGAGCGGCAGTGGCTGTTGTAGTACGGGTAATGATGTGTGGAGTCACAAAGACCAACATTTCGTTTCGCTCCATGACATCGGATTTATTTTTGAACAAATAACCAAGAATAGGTATTTTATGAAGACCAGGGGTAAACTCTTCAGAATAGGCTCGGTCAGAATAAAATACACCACCAATGACCGTGGTATCACCATCGCCAACCAACACGGTTGTGGTGGCTTCCTTGATGGAAATACCAGGCTGACCCTGAACGAGTTTGGAGAAGTCGGGTCTATTATGAGCAATATCCAACACCATTGAAATGCTATTTTCGGATGTAATATGAGGCAACACTGACATTTTCAGCGTGGCGTCCACAAACTGGACCTGTGTACCACCACTTGATGTAGAAAGGAAAGGGATTTGCGAGCCTTGTTGAATCATTGCTTGCTGATTGTCTAGTGTGGTAATGCGAGGCTCTGAAACCACTTTTCCCCAACCATCTGATTCCATTGCTGACAGTCTAGCATCTAGATCAATCAAACCCGGAATCGAACCAAGTGAAAAGGCCATCGATGAGGTTGAGGCATCCGCACCTAAGTCGACCATCAATGTATCTTGACCTTGAGCGTAGAAAGTATCTGCGCCACCTGTGGTACGACCCCCTGAAATGCCAACATCATTTGGAAAGAACAAACCTGTGGAATAACCTGTCGATGTCGATGCATTGACTTGTGAGCCCCACTGTATACCAAACATGTTGGCATAATTGGATTTTGCTTCTACGACTCTTGCCTCAATCATGACCTGAGGTGTGGCCTTATCCAGGTGACGAATCAACTCTCTAATTTGAGCAAGGCGTTCTTCTGTTTCCTTTATGATGAGCTGATTGCCTCGTGTATCCACCTGAAGCGTGCCTCTGGCAGACAAAAGCTCTGATATTTGACTTTCCAATTCACTGGCTTGTGCATAATTCAACGGAATGACAAGCAATTGAAGTTCTTTGAGCTCTTCCTGAGATCTTTTGGTCTCGAGTGCTGCTTGCTGCTCGGCTTTAATGGTCTCGATGGGGGCTACACGGATGATGTTTCCAAAACGCTGAGAACCAAGGCCTTTGGCTTGAAGGATAGCAGCCATTGCCTGGTCCCAAGGCACTTCTTTTAGCGTCACCGAAACAGTTCCTGACACATCATCACCTGCAACAATGTTGAGGTTTGATACAGAATTGAAGAGACGGAAAATATGATGAATGTCCGCATTCACTAAGTCTATGCTTATGGGCCGTCCCGTAAAAGAAGAATTACTGGAAGAGGTTTGATCAAACATGAATCCTGCCGACATTCCAAGTTGGGCAGCAGGATTAGCTGAACCACTGCCTGTACCAAAGACAGCCTGTGGATTGGTTGTTCGACCTTGTTCACCGATTAATATTTCACTTTGATACGCGTGAGAAATCCCTTCTTCTGGCCCTTCCGGTGACACAGACACAGAGGTCTGCCGTGCAGATTCTTGTTCTTGACGCATGCTTTCTGGAATAACAATGTCTACAAATAGAAACCCATCGTCCGACTGACTGACACTGTATTCAGGATTACCTCTCAGATTGATCGCAATTCGAGCACCTGAAGAAGTACGGTAAGCCCGAACCATCTTCACTGGGGTAAAGAACCGGGATGTATCCAAAACCCGAGAGAGAGAACGAGGGACAAATGCGTTGGGTATAT
>JAYYJC010000273.1:0-8950 GCA_036146655.1 Myxococcota bacterium
CAGCTTCGAACTATAGCAGAGCAGCAAGGGTTTACGACGGGAGTTTGAACGCATGAGTAAAGAATTTTATCCACCGGTTTCAGCAGCAATGGCCACATGGCGTCAACTCGAGCACATTTCAAACAATCTGTCGAATGCCAACACAGCCGGGTTCAAAGAAGAAAGAGTGTCATTTGAAAATGTACTTTCCGCTCAAGGGCCTTTGGGAGACTCATTTGTAAAGTCTACTGGCTCTCATTCTAACTTCGAGAGCGGTAATGTCGTTCAAGATGGTGTGGATACCCATTTTGCCCTTCAAGGTGACGGTTTTTTTGTCGTAGAAAATGCAGATGGTGAACAAATGCTTCAGCGGGCAGGTTTGTTTCAACTCGACAACCAAGGATTTTTAATCAACAATATGAACGAGTTGGTACTTGGTGAGAATGGGCCCATACGGGTACTCGAAGATCAGCGCATTCAAATTACGCCAGATGGACAGATTCTTGACCAAGACAATGTACCGCTTGGTCGTCTTTTATTGGCGACGGCTGATGAATTCGAGCCCATTGCAGCGACCCGCTGGAAAGCCACAAACATCAGACAACTCTCCGAAGAGGATTCTCCCACGGTGATTCAAGGTGCCTTCGAGTCATCTAATGTAGATACCTTTCGAAGCATGATGGAACTGATTGAAAGTTCACGTTTTTATGAAAGTTTTCAAAAAATAATACAAGCAGCCGATAGTATGGATGGTCAATTAAACAGCACCACTAAGAGGTCCGGATGAAAGCGTTATACACTGCCGCAACAGGAATGGCTGCTCAACAACAGCGAATTGAAAATATTGCACACAACTTGGCGAATGTTTCAACTGTTGGCTACAAAAAATCTCGTGAAAACTTTGAAGACCTTCTATACGAAAATCTTCCCGTGGCCACCCCTGACCAAAATATAACCCGTGCTTCTGCCCTTCAGCTTGGTTCTGGTGTGCGTTTGGCTTCTATGTCCCGTGACTTCACCAACGGAGACCTTACAGCGACTGGAAACACATTTGATATGGCCATTGCTGGGCGTGGATTTTTTGTGGTTCAGGACACAGCTGGCAATCAGTTCTTTACCCGCAACGGTCAGTTTGGACTAAATGCGGAGGGTGAACTCATCACTCAAAATGGACTCAGAATTGACCCCAATATCGAGATACCGATGGATGCTTCAGAAATAAGAGTTTCAGAAGACGGGACGCTATCAGCTGTATTTTCAGACTCTTCAGAACCAGTCACTCTTGGAACGCTTCGCATTGTTGACTTCGTCAACCGAGCAGGTTTGAGAGCCTTGGGTGGTAACCTCTATACCTCTACGCCAGAATCTGGAATGCCTTTGGAACTCAATCCTGAAGATGGAATCAACATTAAGCAGGGATTTGTTGAGGCTTCCAATGTCGATGTGGCTGAAGAACTCATTAATATGATCTCTGCACAACGCGCTTTTGAACTGACTTCCAAAGCCGTTGAGGCAGCTGATCAAGCCATGCAGACCGCCAATAATCTGAAACGATGATACCATTGCTTTGCGCCTCGGCATTTGCTGCTCAGTCTTCCGATTTCAATGATCGGGTGACTGAGTTGTTGCTTGTAGAGACTGCTCAGCGACTTGAACTGCACAAAGACCAAATAACTATGCTTCATCTGGGGTTACACAATGTGTCTTGTCCTGATGATGCAGAAATCTCACTTCGCATTCCTTCTGCCGAAGACTTTCGTGGTCCAGTTGAAGTTTTTGTGGAAGCAACCGACGGCAGTGACCGCTGTGGAAAATGGAAAATTCAAAGTCGAATGGCCATTTTTAAACCCGCATGGGTTGCTGATACTTCTTATTCGCCCGGGCAGATTGTCCAAATGTCTCAGAAAAGTGTTCGCTATGATCTAAGTACAGGGACACCCATCACTGAAGAACAAGTCCAAAGAGAGGCTCTGACACACATTCAAAAGAATGAAGTCATTACCCTAGAACGGACACGGGTAGTCCCAGATGCCAAAAATGGAAAAAAAGTTGATATTGTTGTGAAATCAGGTGATCTTCACATTCGCTCAGACGGGACACTCATGGGGAATGCCTATCTGGGAGACTCTGTAAAGGTTATCTCGATGGCGACTAGACAAGTGATTGAAGGCATTTTGGTCGATTCCAACACGGTCGAGTTGATGGTTGGAGCTTCACAAAGTCGAGGAAAACCATGATTCTGCTTTTTACGGCTCTGGCAATGGCTCAAGATCCTGCGCCGCAAGATCCACAGGACCCTCAAGCACCAGAGGAAGCTGTCGATGAAAATCTATTGCTTGCCAAGCCTGTCATTGCAACTGAAGAAACAACAGGTAGTCTTTGGAACACCAACCGTGCTCGCATGCTGGTCGGAATTGATGGAAATGCGCGTGCAGAGCAAGACCTTGTAACAGTCATTATTTCTGAGCAAATGGCATCTCAGGTTTCAGCCGCAACCAAGGCCAGCAGGGCTTCTTCTGTGAATGCAGGAATTGGCTCACTTCTTGGTGTTCGGAATAAAATTGTGTCAGCAAACCCCAACATGGGCGGAGAGATTTCTCTTGGGGCCAGTTCTGGGTCTGACTTTGATGGTGATGCCAACACCAGTCGAGACAGCATGTTGCAGGGAACGCTGACCTGCGAGGTCATAGCTGTTAAATCCAATGGCAATCTTGTCGTCTTTGGTTGGAAAGAAGTGCGTTCTAACCGAGAAACTCAGTATCTTTCATTGTCTGGGGAAGTTCGGCCTCAAGACATTCGTGCAAACAATACCATCGACTCCAATCTTTTGGCCAATGCGCGGATTGAATACACTGGTTCAGGCGTTGTTTCAGACAAACAAGGCCCCGGATTGGGAACTCGTCTTGTAGACAATGTTTGGCCATTCTAGGAGCCCAAATGCTTTGGATTCTCTCAATGTTATTCCTTATGCCTCTAAACGCAGAGGCTGCCCGTATTAAAGACATCACTTCTTTGTATGGTGATAGACAAAATGCGATTGTGGGCTACGGTTTGGTCACTGGTCTCAGACGAACAGGTGATTCGATGCGAAATGCAGCTACCATTCAAACCTTGTCTAAGCGGCTGATGGGCATGGGGATCACACTGACCACTGAACAGATTAGAGCACGAAATGTTGCTGTCGTAATGGTGACGGCTCGAATAGCGTCATCCGCTCGTCCTGGACAGTTGGTGGATGTAGAGGTGAGTTCAACTGGAGATGCCATTTCTCTTGAGGGTGGGGTTCTGTTGATGACTCCTTTGATGGCGCCAAATGGCGACATTTATGCGGTGGCACAAGGCCCAATCGTGACGGGTTCTTTCACTGCGAGCCAAAATGGCTCATCTTCTAGAAATAATTACCCCAATGTGGGACGAATTCCTCAAGGGGCCACCGTCGAAAAAGAAAATCCGGGCCGACTGGATTTGATGACCAAGGAGCAGCTTGACTTCCTCCTTAATGATCCAGATTATACCACGGCAAAGCGAATGGTTGATGCGATCAACGCACAGCTTGGTCAGCGCTTTGCCATTGCTGTTGATAGCGGTGCAGTAACAGTGAAGATACCCGATGAATACAAAACGGATGTGGTGTCCTTTTTGGCATTACTCGAAGGAATTGATGTGGCTGTCGACATTCCAGCTAAAGTGGTTGTCAATGAACGAACAGGCACGGTTGTGATGGGTTCAGATGTTAGAATATCCCAAGTGGCTGTTGCGCATGGAGGCCTTACCATTGAGATCAACACACAGCAAAATCCCTCTCAACCGAGCGTTCTTTCAACTGGTACCACAGTGGTTACAGAAAACTCGCAGGTTTCAGCAACTGAAGAAGATGGTAAGCTGATGTTGGTTGGTGGTGTAACGATCGGAGACTTGGTTACTGCACTCAATGCTTTGGGAGTAAAGCCCAGGGACCTTATCCAGATACTCATTGCCATTCAAGCTTCTGGCGCAATGCAAGCAGAATTGGAAGTCCTATGAAACTTGATGGTTTGAACATGTTGAAGGCACTGTCGGCCCAAGGCTCAGATCCATCAGATCTTAAAAATGAACAATCTGTGGAAGCAGCTCAACAATTTGAATCATACCTCGTTGAGATGATGATCCGCGAAATGAGAAAAACCCTTCCAAAAGGTGGGATATTTGACTCAGAGCTGATGAGCACTTTTAATTCCATGTTTGACAAAGCCATGGCAGATGACATTGCACAGGGCGAGGGGATGGGCTTTACCGAAGCTCTCTTAAGATCATGGGGAATTGAAGAGGAAACAAGTCGGCAGGTTATTCAAGCGAGAAGGGCTCACTTTCATGAAGTGCACGGTCATGATCATGATCATGATGTACCAACGCTCGCAGGGCAATTTCCAGTGAAAGGCAATCTAACTTCTCGATTTGGCCGTCGACGCCATCCCATCACCGGAAAACACAGTCACCACAAGGGGATTGACATTGCTGCACCGACAGGAGCGGATATTCAGCCCATTAAAGGTGGTGTGGTGACCATTGCTGGTAACCGAGGTGGTTTTGGAAAAGTAGTTGTCATTGATCACGGTGATGGTTGGACAACAACTTATGCACACTGCTCAAAACTGAATGTCAAAACTGGTCAGCATGTTTCTGCCGATGAAATTATTGCACAAGTGGGGTCTACGGGACTCTCCACTGGACCGCATTTGCATTTTGAAGTTCATCATCAAGGCAAGGCACTTGACCCCCAAAGAGTTTTTAATTGGGATCTTGGTTCTGATTTTTCAAAAAAAGAGCACTAAATATTTAATGGGATTCCTATTTCTGCCGATATATTCTTTGGAGGCTATCCATGAAAATCAATCCCCCCCCCCGAGTTGCACCTACCTCCTCAGTAAGTTCAGCTCGTAGCATTAAGCAAACCGCACCAGCAGCTGCTGCGTCCTCTACGGGGCCGTCAGTTCAGTTAAGCTCTGAGGCAAGTTTTGCACAAGCCATGCGTGAAGCAGCCCAGAACGCCCCTGAGGTCCGTTCTGACTTGGTTCAACAAGCAAAGCAGGACATTGCCAACGGTCAGCTTGGTACGATTGATGACTATGAGCGTGCGATAAGCGCACTTCTGATGGAGTTATAGGGTATGCACTCTGCTGAACAGCTCGTTGCTGAAATCTTGACGGCGGCCCAGGAGCAACTCCAAGCCGCTAAGCGTCTTGATGTGATGGCACTCGGTGAGGCAACTGCCCGCCGTCAAGATTTACTTTTCGAACTCGAAGTTGAGTTTGATAAACTGGCTGAATCAGATTCACTGCGCAATAAGATCAAAGAACTTCAAGAACTTGATCGTCGGCTTAAAGAAGTCCTTTCAACCGTGTCTCATGTTTGTGAACAGGTTCGGCCTCGCAAGGCTCCTGCAATTTATGGATCAAACGGCCGGCTTAAGCGCAGCCGTCGCTACTCAGTTTAAATGGTGAATTAGATGTCTTTGCTCACTTCATTGCAAGCAGCTCGGCGAGGTATTCAGGTCGCATCCGAAGGCATTAATGTCACTAGCCACAATACGACCAATGCCACAACACCTGGGTATACAAGACGAACCATGAAGGTTTCGACGATGTCGCCACTGCAGCGCAATGGGGTCTATCTTGGCCAAGGCGCCCAAACTTTGGCATTCCGACGAGTGGCTGACCGTTTCGTAGACGCCAGACTGGTGGATGCTCAAAGTGCTCAGGCCCGTTCTAAGTCTGCTTATGAAACACTCAGTTTGCTCGAATCAAGGTTGGCAGACGGTACAGCGGGTTCCATTCAAGAAAACTATTCTTCATTCCTCGATGCCCTTCAACTCATGGCATCCGACCCTGCGGACACTGGTCGTCGGTATCAAGTGGTAGAAACAGCATCGCAATTCACCAGCTCTGTTAAGGAAACGACCAGTTTCTTTACGGACATGCAAGGCAATATCAAGGATACCCTTGAAAGTTCAGTGTCGGCATTGAATGGAATGTTGGTACAGATTGCAGATTTAAATGGTGAAATTGGTGCCTCTGGTGGTTCATTGGGTGCGGCGGATCTCATTGACCAACGCAATGCCTTGATTGAAGAACTAAGCCTTGAAGTTGGCGTAAAGGCTCAACTGATGAGCAATGGACAAGCCGTTGTCTTTCTTGATGGTCATCCACTCGTTCAGGACGATTTTGCTCGTAGCCTCAGTTATAGCACCGACAGCAATGGCGATCCTCAAATCTTGGTATCTGCCAGTTCTGGAACCATTGATATCACAGATGGTTTGGGAGGCGATCTGAGAGGCCGTTTGGATGCATACGACGACGCCACGGTCTTTAAAGCAAACCTATCCACTTTCGTCACTGACTTTTCAACAGCGTTTAATACTCAGCATGCAGCTGGATTTGATAAAAATGGCAATCCTGGTGGAGACTTCTTTAGCTTTGATCCAGCCGATCCATTGAGCAGTTTTGAAGTCACCGCAGCCGTAATTGCAGACACGACTTTGATTGCTGCAGCTGGCAACGCCACGGCATTTGCCGGTGATCATGGAAACCTTGATAGTTTACATGCTCTACAAGACAGCTTGCTCTTTAATGGTGGTACGACCAAGCCAGGTACATATATTTCTGAGCTTTATACAGACATTGCAAGAGGCGTCGCAGATGCTGAGAGAGATTACGATGTGAATACCACTCGTTTCTCGGACCTCAGTGAGATGCGAGCTGCCATTTCGGGCGTCAATTTCGATGAAGAAGCGTCCAACTTGATGCACTACCAAGCATCATACGAAGCGGCTGCTCGAGTCATTACAGTATCCAATGGATTACTCGGTACATTGATGGAGATTGTGTAATGTTTATTCGTTCAACTTATTCAAACCGCCTTAACTTTCTGTCTCGACAGACCTCTAAGGTCAGCAATGAACTCGCACAAGTTAATGAGCAAGTCGCAACTGGCAAACAAATCAACCGCTTGTCAGACTCTCCATTCAAAGGGTCTTTGTTGCACAATTTGCGTCACGCCATTTCTGAACAAAAAGAATATCAGCGTGCTTCAAACTCATCTGTCAGTTTACAATATGCAATTGAAAGTGCGTTATCCACCGCTGAAAACCTGATGGTCAATGCACGAGAGTTCGCTGTTCAATTCTCGAATGACACATACAGTGCTGAACAACTTCAGTTGGGTGTTTCGGAGATTGATACGATCATTGAGGAAATGCATGGCTTGGCAAATACTCAGTATATGGATCGATATGTCTTTTCCGGTACTGGTTACGACATCCCGCCTTTTGACTCCACCTATACCTACCAAGCTTCGACCGACCTGATGGAAGATCATGTTTCACCAATCACTGAGGTGATTACAGGAATGGTCGGTTCACAAGTATTCCAGGGCGATGTAGATATCTTTCAGACCCTCCAAGATTTGTCATCAGCATTGTCTATTGGAGATGCAGTTGGTGTACGCAACTCATTGGATGGCATTGCAACTGGGATTGATCAATTGTCAGAGGCCCGTGCCACAATTGGAACAAATATGCGATTGGCAACGGATATGCTAGACATTTCAGTTGGTCTTGAAGAACAGTTCACCATTGAACTTTCAAATACAGAAGATGCAGATATGGCTGAGGTTCTTCGCCGATTCTCAGAAGTGCAAACACAATATGACATCAACATTCAATTGACCAGTTCTAATCGAACCTTAAACTTATTCCAAAGAATGTAACATCAGTTGTTTTGTGCAGGACTTAAGCAGCTCCAATAGGGGCTGTAATCTGTTTTTAGCATGGAATTTTTTACCACTGAAGATGTGTATTCTTAAATGTGTTTGGATCTTTTTAAATTGATGATGTGGGTGGATAACCCTGTACAATCAATGGTTTTTAACTCACTGTATTCTCTGGTCTTAAATAACCAAGAGTTCAAAAAAATAAGTTCTTCAGTTGTTTTTTAGGAGTAAGCAAATAATATCTTTAATTCTTTTAATTTGCCTTTAGGTAAGGGGGGAATCGTCCGACAAACAGATTGGAATAAATCCGAGATTTAAAACGAAGGAAATTGTTATGAGTCTTCGAGTTAGAACAAACATTGCGTCGATACGGTCATTTAATAGTTTGAATCGCACGCAGAAAAGTCTAACCAACTCACTTGAGCGAATTTCAAGTGGTTTGCGGGTAAACCGTGCTGCTGATGATGCAGCTGGTTTGGCAGTTGCCAGTCGGATGAATGCAGATAATGTCTCATTAAGACAAGCCATGCGCAATGCCAACGACGGTATATCCCTTGTTCAAACGGCGGAAGGAACATTAAACCAAATTGGGAACATCCTTACACGAATGAGAGAACTCTCCATTCAATCTGCGAACGGAACATACTCTGACGGTGACCGTCTTCTTATAAATACGGAATTTGCACAGCTGGCTTCTGAATTGAACCGCATTGCTTCTATTTCGAACTTCAATGGCATAAACCTACTTCGTGCAAGCACTGGTGCTGTAAATAGTGTTTTGACTCTTCAAATTGGCATTGACAATGTCAATGATGATCGCATTAGTCTGCGCCTAACAACATTGGCTGCTACTGGTGCCGCACTTGGCTTAGCCACTGTTATGCAGAATGGAATTACCAGTCAGTTGACAGCTCAAGGTGCACTTGATTTGATTGATACCGCCATTCAAAATGTCAATGTGAGAAGAGCCACTTTGGGTGCAACTCAAAACCGTCTCGAATCTGCACTTTCAGAAGCATCCACTTACTCAGAAAATCTGTCCGCTTCGTATTCACAGATAATGGATGTTGATTATGCTGAAGAGTCCGCCAACATGACCAGGCTTCAAATCATGCAGCAAGCTGGTGTGGCTGCTTTGGGTCAAGCCAAAACAATTTCACAATCAGTGGTTTCGTTGCTTAGTTAGATCCAAACTGTTTATCGAAAAGTCCATCTTTGATGGGCT
>JAYYJC010000274.1:0-6601 GCA_036146655.1 Myxococcota bacterium
CACGGGGATAGATGCACCTTATGAAGCACCAACTAGTCCTGAATTGAGAGTTGATACGGAAAATATGACTATTGCGCAATCTGTGGATGCATTGGTTGAGTTGCTTGAAGTCAATGGTGTCATTACCATCCCTTAATGTGCTGAACAAGGGACTTAAGTGCATCCTTGCGTTTTAAGTAATGTTCATGTTCACTTGTCGTCACAAGCATGACATCGTTATGGGTGTGACCGATGACATTGGCCAAGACAATTTCTGAGCCACTTGCAATACATTGACGAGTTGCAATGTTCACGAGTTCTGATGGCTTGGTCGATGGCGGGGCAGCCTTAAAAGAAACAATTGTCAGCTTCGTTGACCATTTTTTAAGTTGAGGTAGTATCTTTGGCGTAGGGACCAATGTAATGCTAAGCTCAGATTGACCACTGGATATTTTGTGCTCATAGTCGGGATCGCTGACTTCGTAATCACCAACAGCTGCTGAGTGTATGACGATACCATTTGGATTTTTTAAGACCCAATCCTTCATCTTCTGCTCGAGATCACGGGTTGATGTAAAAGTGATCTCCTTAACAGGAGCAGTATTGTTTGCTATTGCAAGCTGAGAACCCATAACCGTTATTTCAAAATCAAGATACAGTTGTTGCGCAAACCATGCACCTGTTTTTCCAGATGCATTTGCAGTAATCGAACGCATGCTGTCAATTGGGTTATGTGTAGCTCCTGCGGTGATCAGTAACGCACGCATTTACTCTCCATAGATTGATTGGTGATTCATAATGACACGGCTCATATTTCTTCCTGGCATGGATGGTTCAGTACATATCTTTAGTCAACTTAAGCGTCTCCTGAGCGCACATCCAGTCACAATCGTGTGTTATCCTAAGCAAATTACAGATGAATGGCTTTCCAATATTATCGCATCAACTGATGCTCATATTTTAATTGGATTTAGTTTTGGTGGTATTCTTGCGAGAAGACTTGCAACTTTACGACCGGAGTTTGTAACTGGAGTGATCTGTGTAAACTCCGCTTACACTCTGTCTCAGCTAAATCATCGTTTGCATCCAATGCTTCCATGGTTGAATAGGTTGCCAAAGTGGATGATTCAATCACTGTATAGAAAGCGGTTAAGAGGTTTATTATCGTATGAAGGTTTTGATCATCCACAATCAATGGCTTACCTTGCGAGAATAAGCGACGCACATGATATTATCGCACGGCATCAACTGATAAAACACATTTGGGTCGACACCGTCCAAGTACCTGTCTTTTGGATTTTTGGGACTTTGTCTGCTGAACTTAGCTTTCAGAAGGAAATGTTCTGCAAATTTCGACCTAACGAAGCGTATTATCTTGTTCAAGGCGGTCATCGGTGCCTTCTAACAAAGCCACAAATTGTCGAACAAAACATTAAACAGGTTATCCAAAAGCTTGAAATCGCTTAGAACTGGAATAGATCGACTGTAACGGTTATAGAACCCAAGCTACAAGCGGAGATATATGTTTGGTGAAAAACCACTTCATGTCATTGAGAATGCGGATGCATTGAACATTGCGGTTGAAAAACTTCAGAAAGAAAAGCGCATCGCCGTGGACTTAGAAGGTGACTCGATGCATCACTACCGTGAGCGGGTAGCTTTAATTCAAATATCAACATTACATGAAGATTTTATAATTGACCCCATTCAATGTCCAAATGTTGAACCATTTCTCCAAATTATGCAGTCAGAGCACATTACCAAGGTAATGCACGGTTCGGATTATGACATTGTGTCTTTAAAAAGGGACTTCGGAATTAGCATCCAGAACCTCTTTGATACTCTCATAGCAGCCTCATTCTTAGGAAGTGAAAAGCTTGGTTTGGCAGGTTTAATTAATGATACATTCGGGATCAAGCTGGACAAGGCTTATCAGAAACACGACTGGTCTAAAAGGCCATTACTTCCTGAACACATTAGTTATGCCCGAGCTGATACTCACTTTTTATTGTCCCTTCATGATATTTTGCTAATTGATCTTAAACAAACTCAATGGCTTGATGCGGTATTGGAAGAATCAGAGCGCCTGACTCAAAAGGAATGGAATGGTCGTCTTTATGATGGCACTGACTTTCTTAGGGCAAAGAATGCGCATCGCTTGAACTTGACACAAAAGAAAATTTTAAGGGGATTGTGGGAATGGAGAGACAACATCGCAGAAAAGTCTGACAATCCTCCCTTTAAAGTCATGCATGATTCAGTCATGATGGATATTTGTATCCGGGCGCCATCTACAATGGATGAACTCGGGAAAATCATTCGTCCAGGTTCTAAGTTATGGAAAAATCGAGGCCAAGATTTACTTAATATTGTCGAAACTGCAATCGAAGATGACCGAACTTTGCCCCGAATTCAGGTTGCAAAGGGGGATGGCCCACCCACCAATTTCAGTTTTGACAGCATACAGGGTGCATTGAAGCAGTGGCGAAATGATTGCGTTCAAAAAGGAGTACCCAGTGTACGATTGTTGAACAATGCTCAAATGAGATCTGTTGCACGGCACGAGCCCAAATCAGTCGAGGCGTTTAATTCCATTGAAAGTATTAGTGATTGGCAGAAGAAGCGTTATGCTGACGAGCTTGTAGGTCTCGTAATTGAACATCACAAAGTGCCCAAAAAAAAGAAGAAAAGAGCATAGTTCCAAGCCAATCTGTCACGAAACCTTAACGGTCAATTACAGTGAAATCCGATAAGGGTAGGGCATCCTACAACGGGTGGACTATGACTTCAAATCAACTGCGAGTTCTCATATCAGCTGAGCGTTTACAGCACCGAATCACAGAATTAGGCAATGAGATTAGAGAAATCTACGGTCAAGCAAACATTGCATGTATCTGTGTCTTGAAGGGCGCATCCCTTTTTACTTCAGATTTAATCAGACAACTCAATGGTGAAACCGAAATACATTTTGTTCAAGTGGCAAGCTATCACGGGTCTATGAGTTCAAGTGGTGAACTGAGTATGCTAATCCCACTTAAAGCTGACCTGAAGAATAAACATGTTTTAATAATCGAAGACATTGTGGATACTGGACTTACGGTGCAATTCCTTCAGTCGTATTTAAAGTCGTTTAATCCGTTGGATGTACGCATCGTCAGCTTATTAGATAAGCCTTCCAACCGTGAAGTAGAAGTTGATGTGGATTTTATTGGATTTTCAATTCCAAACGAGTTTGTGGTTGGTTATGGCTTGGATTTTCAAGAACGATTCCGCAATTTAGATCATGTTGCAGTTTTTGTTCCTTAGGAGGAAACATGGCAAAGATCGAAACCATTTCTACATCAGGTGCACCTGCAGCGATTGGGCCTTACTCACAAGCCCGAGTGTATCAGGGCGTTGTCTATTGTTCAGGGCAAATTGCTTTGACTCCTGAAGGCGAAGACTTAACAAGTGAGTCTGTTGAAGTTCAAACAAAACAAGCCATGGCAAATCTCAAGGCCGTTCTTACCGCTTCGGGTTCAAACTTTGAACACATTCTTAAAGTGAACATCTTTCTGATAGATATGGATGATTTTGGAGCTGTAAACTCAATTTATGCAACATACTTTAATGCATCTCCACCAGCTAGAGCAACGGTTGCAGTTGAAGCTTTACCTCGGGGTGCACGGGTTGAGATAGATTGCATAGCTGTTCAGTGTGATTAGCCGTCCTCTTCGAGTAGACGACTCAACACCCAATCAAGCAACACAACCACATCCAAAAGAGTATCCGTATAAATCCAAGCTCCGACAAGACTTAACGGACCGGGCGACTCTTCAGAACTACGGGTCAGCAAATAAGTCGTTTCAGAGTCTGACATTATTTGCAACATATTCGTTCGAATTGTGTCGTGTTGATAAATTAATTCGACCGTATCCACAATTTGGAGTTCGTTGTCCCATTCGATGTAGTTATGAAGCAACTCCAAAGGCCTAGTCAAGACCATATCCGGTTTTTCAAGATATTCGATGGTCTTCAGTCGCACATCCCAGAATGCATCATCCGCCATTAACAAAGAACTGATCTCTACAAAGACATTGAAGTTCGTCTGAGCAGGGTCTAACAAAGTATTCAGCCAACGCACCGATGTGTCATAATCTATCGGACTTGCAGATTGAGTACAAAGTGTGGATGAATTTGGGCTGTTCAACCATTGTGGTAACAGCTTAACCACTCCAACGATTAATTGTTCTGGAAGGATGTCTCTTAAAAGCTCCTCTGTTGGCTGTGTCAAATCATTTTTGTGAATGATGGAAATTATCTCTGAAAGTTCATACAACTTGTTTTCGGAAGCATCATCAGATTTCAACCGTCGAACCGCATCAAGACCAATGTTTAGAAGCGGTCGTGCAGGGGTATCATTAAGCCGTTCTAGTGCACGGGTATCTTCGATAAATTCTTCTGTGAGTAAGGGACACACATTTGAACTTACAATAGTTTCCATCGCAAATTCTGCAACACCAAGATCAAGCAAATACAGGAGATCGATGGCATTGGATAAATTTGAATCATCTGCTTCCGACAGTCGCGTGAGAAGCTGCACCGCAAAATTTTCAATTTCAATTTGAGTGATTGGCACTCCGAACAAATTGAAGCTGCAGTTGAGCGGTTGATTGCTATGGTGCATTAATCTCATCAAGTGAAAGAATGCGGAATGTTCATTAGCATTTATGATGCCGCCGTTGATGTCTACAGACAACAAATAGTGAAGCCCCAGAGGCGCAGCGTCAATGTTATCTCCAAGAATTTGTTCTTGAAGCATCAATTTGAGTTCTTCTTGTACTCTCGTATCTGAAGTGATCCTGTAAATGGGGTCTCTAAGTTCATATAAGGTATTCTCATCATTAAGACTCGCCATCATCCAATCTTTTAGGCTGTCATTACTTGGGCCTTCCATTTGATTGTTTTGAGTGTTTAATGGCGCCGATAGAAATGACTGAAAACTCAATGCAGGTTCAGAAAAAGTAGCGTTTATGTCGCTCTCGAATGTCAATAAACTGCATGTGGCGTCTTTTACATAATGTCCTGGAGACCAAGATTGTGTGACTTCAAGTACATCTGTATTGTTTAATAAATATTTACTGCTTATATTTCCCAATTGAAGTGCGGAATTTACCAATCCAGTGTTTACAGACAATTCTGATGTCAAGCTATCAGGTGGAGAATACCGCGATTGGCCATAAATCAATTCAACGACAATACTTTCAATTGAAGTGTAAAGCGATTGGTACTCATGAATAAGCGTATATGTCGAAAAAAACAAGTCACTAAAGTGATAGTCAAGTTCACTTAACGAATTAAATATTGATGCCAAACGCATGGCTTGATTGGGTTCATCAGGGGATGTAATACTCCAATAATCAACCAAAGGTACGAACTCTGTAAATGCATCTGACTGGTTAATGCAATCAAACAAAGCGACAAACTCGTTTGCGTTTGTTGAATTTATTCCGTCTTCTAAAGAAACTGCCCAGCAAGGACTGCTTTGAGCAAATTGAGCATCACGGAATGACGAGGTCTCATTGGGCTGACAAGCCAGTAATACAAGAAGTGATAATTGCCTCATTTTGAGAAATTATCGCTCTTTGATAGGCTAGTCAAAGAGATAGCGTACCCCAGCATATATGTTTGTAGATGTATAGATGGCTTTGCGGTAACGAACGCCGCCAGCTAATTCCGCATGTAATTGAATGGTGTCATTAATGGTGTATGTGCCACCAATGCCCGCTTCAGGTAAGAAGTATTCTGTGTTCGCAGTTGTCCAGAATCCCGCTGTAAGAACTGTTGTCCCAATGAGCTGAAAGCCAGTCGGATTACCCCAAAGGCCCCACTGAAGCCCAATACTGGTTGAGCCAGTATTACTTGTTTCGAGTGTATTGTAGGGAGGATGTGTGTACTCTTCGTCACCAGAAGGAAGTTCTGGGTTTTCGAGTGGCCAATCTGTTGTATTTTGAAGACGAATGATACCCATTAATCGGTTATCTTTGTCACCTAAGGTAAACTGAAGACCGTAACCAAAATGTGGTTTGTATTGGGAGTCAATACCTTGCTGTCCATCACTATCGTAGTAATATGCTCGACCTTCGTGAAGACCACTGTTGGTAACAAGGCCTATGCTTCCTGCAAACGCAGATGTTGGGAAAAGCAGTAGTATTGAGCACAAGGAAGTGTGGAGTTTTGTCATTTGATTTCTCTCGGTCACTGGACAAAATATGTATTCAAATAACGCACTCATCCAAATCTGGCCAACAGTCAATCAAATAAATGTAATCGATGTAATTTATTGCAATCCACTGTCATTTATACCAGTGTCCTGTTCGAGACCGAGGATGGTTATCTCCGACGGAGAGGATTGGCCAAATCGATTGACTAGATAAAGTTGGTAGGCACCTTCAAGATTGGATGGAACTTGGAAGGACATTTGCTCGATGCAAGTTTCTTCACACAATGAGTCGCAACTGTCGCAGTCTAGGCAATCTAAGCATTCATATTGAAGTCGGCAACTGTCACAAGCATCACAATTGATGCGATCCAGTTCAGTTCCAAGAACTGAAGTGTCTCCGAACGCAATTCGACTATCCCA